>PUPC01000267.1 GCA_003553185.1 Planctomycetota bacterium
ACGCCTCGCGTGCCGAGGCGTGTGCCCAGCTCGCGTAGGTTGACCGCATCCATTTCGACTCGCGCAGCGAGCACTCGGGGAACTCGTCGGCGATCTTCCGGAGGAAGTCGAGCGTCTGGGGTTCCCGGGCCGGGTCCCAACTGATGTTCGCCCCGTGCCTGCGAATTATAACCAGTGGCTCCGGTACATAGTCAATTGCATAGTCGTGGGCTATCCGGGCGTATAGGTGGCGGTCCTCGGCCGTTTGCAGATCGGATGAAAAGCCGCCCACTTCCTCCAACACCTCTTTCGGGACAATCACGGAGGGCAACAGAATAAACAATGTGCTCACGACCTCTCGAAAGACACGTCCGCGGCGATATGTCCTCTCGGCCCACAACCAGCGACAACGAGCATCCTCGATCCATCGTCCAGTGTCGTCGAGCAGCCGGCCTTGGCCGAGGGAGTAGACCAGTCCGAGCTCGGGCAATTGGCGGAACAGGCCGACCTGCTTTTCGGTCTTGGTCGGCACCCACAGGTCATCGGCGTCGAGGAAGGCGATGTATTTGCCCTTGCTCTCCTCGATGCCCCGGTTACGGGCGGCAGCCGGCCCGGCATTCGCCTGCCGGAATACACGGACTCGGCTGTCGGATTCGTACCGTGCGAGCGCGTCCGATGTGCCGTCGGTCGAGCCGTCGTCCACCACGACGACTTCGATGTGGGGATAGGTTTGGGCGAAGACGCTCTCGATCGCCTCGGAGATAAACCGTTCCGCATTGTACGCGGGGATGACGGCGGACACCAGCGGGCTGGCGGGGTCGCTGTTCATCGGGGCCCTCCAGGGGCGATCGTCCGGAACAGCTTGCGAAACAGACGATGTACAACGTCGGCGGCGAATGCCAGGCCGGGGACCGGGTCGTCCAGTGCCGCCACCGCCGGGCGGAACGGCCAGATCGACCGGAGCCAGCCCCGCCAAGTCAATTCACCGCGCCGTATGTAATACATGGCCGATCGGATGTCGGCCTCGAACTCGACCCACGACCTTGACTTCTGACTGGGCACAATGCTCGGCGGTTCTCCGCCGGTCAGGTCGGCGTACCCGACAAGCACGATTGGCACTCCGTTGATATGTGCGATGGCCTCCTGCCAGTCGGTCCGCCCCACCGTCGGTTCGATCATCATCAGCCGGTCGGTCCCCGGCGGTTGTTTGAAGTCCATCGAGCAGAACCCCACGATGTCTGCAGATCGAAAGAACGCTTCGCTTGTGGCAACTGCCTCCGGGGCGTGAATGGGCCGGATTGAGCAGATACGACCTACGATGGGCGGCGTCTGGCGAATATTGCGGCAGGCGAACGACACGAGCGGTTCGGACTCGCTGTTGAAGTAATGGAGCACCGAGATAATCGCATCATCTCCGCCTGGAATCCACTCCTGGGCCAACAGCGGAACAGCGAAGTCGTATGAACTCTCAGCAACCCGATCTGCGTCAGCGAGATCGTTGCAAAGAATGGCCTTCTCGCGAAACGTGGGAAAGAACTCCGGTGCTTTGGATAACGGTTTGATGATGCATGGAAGGCCGACAGATTCAACGGCGGGCCGAACATCCCTGGCGCTGCGGATGGCCACCGTGGGCGGGACATCGAACCCCCCATTTCTGGCGAACTCCCAAAAGGTGTCTTTGTTGTGAAGACGCTCAGTCGCTTCAGGCGTTGGCAGAGCGATATCATAGTATTCTTCGAGTTCTTCCCGCCGTGGACTCACCACCTCCACGTGCAGATCGCTGGTGAGAAAGAGCGGGCGGCGATTGGGCGATTCCTGGCCGAGTTCAACCAGCGTCTTAATCAAACTGTCCGAGCCGAGATCAGGGCAATTGACGACTCGCCGCACGTAACGCGATCGGGCACCGAGGAGAGGTGGGGTGCGGCCAACACCGATCACGCGGATGCCATGCCGCCCCAAACAACGAGCCACACCCAGGCCGTTTATGCTCAAGCCCACCAGAACCGCCTCCGGGGTCACATGCATAATATGTCCTCCTGATCGTATGCCGCAATAACCGCAGATACCAACGGATACCCGGCATTCCTGCTCATCAACGGGCTCCAATGCCGGTAATCCGAACGTACTTGCGTAGTGTCCTGCCCGCGACTCGGCCAATGAACGCCAGGCCGGGGACCGGGTCGTCCAGCGCCGCCACCACCGGGCGGAACGGCCAGATCGATCGGAGCCAGCCCCGCCAGGTCAGCTCGCCGCGCTGTATGTAATACCTGGCCGACCGGATGTCGGCCTCGAACTCGACCCAGGCCGTCGTCTTGCAGTTCGCCAGCATGGGCGGCGGTTCTCCGCCAGTCATGTCGGTGTATCCGACGGTGACGATGGGCACGCGGTTGATGTGTGCGACGTCCTCCTGCCAGTCGGTTCGGCCCACGGTCGGCTCGATCATCACCAGCCGGTCGGTCCCCGGCGGCCGTTTGAACTCCATCGAGCAGAAGCCGACGGCACCGACCGACCGGAAGAACGACTCGCTGACGGCCACCGCGTCTGGCGCGTGGACCGGCCGGGCCGAGGCGGTGTGACCGACCTCAGGCGGCGTCTGACGAATCTTTCGACCGGCGAACGATGCCAGCGGCTCGGACTGCCCATTGAAATAGTGGAGTACGAACAAGACCGAGCCATCTCCGCCAGGAATCCACTCCTGAGCGACCAGCGGGACGGAATAATCGTAGTCGCCTGTTGTCACTCGGTCGGCATCCTCGGACGCGCGGCACAGGATGCCTTTCTCGCGGAACGTGCGGAGAAACTCGGGCGACTTGACCGCCGACTTGATCACGCAGGGCAGGCCAACCGATTCGACCGCGGCCCGGATGTCCGACGCATCGCGAATCAGCTCGGTCGCGGGGACATCGAACCCGGCCGCAATCGCGATCTCCCGGAAGCGGTCCTTGTGAAGAAGCCCCTCGACGACCTCCTGCTCCGGAAGAGCGAAATGATAGAACGGCGCGAGGGCGTCGCGGTTGCGGCTCACCGTCTCGACGTGGAGATCGCTGGTGGGGAATAGCGCCCGGCGTTCGCCGGACTCCCGGCCGAGCTCGGTCAGCGCTTCGACGAGCCCGTTCCCGGCGACATGCTGACAGTCGATCATGCGGCGCACATAACGCGACCGGGCCCCGATGGGAAACGGCGATCGGTCGATGCCGATGACGCGAACGCCGTGCCGCCCGAGGCACCGGGCGACGCTCAGGCCGTTGATGCTCAGGCCGACGACGACCGCCTCGGGCTGTTTCCTCGCGTCGCTCAAACCGTTTCCTCCGATACGGTGC
>PUPC01000027.1 GCA_003553185.1 Planctomycetota bacterium
GCCGCCGAGGGCAGGTTCTCGCCGACGAACGCGTGGATCATCGCGCCGGACTCGATGAGCGGGTGGAACTTGCTCTGGAGCCGGATGCGGGTGAGCATGTCGACGGGGGCGTCGGCACGCAGGTGAACGCTGTTGGTGTAGTAGTACTCGTCGTTCTCGATGTCGCCCTGGATGCATTCCCGGGCGCAGGGGAAATTGCGGAGGTCGATCTTCGCCAGCCGCCGGGCGGCGCTCTCGGCGGGGGACTCCTCGAGCGTGACGGTCATCCCGTGTTTCTTACCCAGTTCCTTGGCCTTGAGATGCATGAAGGCGACGATGCGCAACCCCAGCTTGATCGCCTCGGGCCCCTCGTGGAGCTCCTGACCGGTCATGTAGCGGAGGCATTCGTTGAGGCCGAGCAGCCCGATGATATAGGTGGCCTTGTCCAGGTCGATATACGGCCTACCGTCGAGCGCCTCCTTGCCCACCTGCCACAAGGGCATGGCCGGCGTGGCCATCATCCGCTTGATGAACTTCCGCTTCTGGAGGTGGGCCTTCATCGCGATCTGCATCATCTTCTCGATCTCGTCGTACAGGACGTCCATATTCCCGTATCCGGCCCGGTATGCGGCCTGGGGGAGATTGATGGTGACGTTCTGGAAGCCGCAGAATCGCATGCTCTCCGGGTGATTCAGCATGTAGTTGTCTTCGATCTTCGTCCGCAGTCGGCAACAGGCACTGAGGGTGACCTCGTCGCGGTCGAACACGAAGTACGGGCTGCCGTTCTCGGCGGCGACCTGGCAGGCGTAGTGGAAGAGCTCCCGCTGGCGCGGGTCGGTGAAGGTGTCCTTGGTGATGTGGAAGTCGCACTTGGGAAAGGCGAACACATGGCCGTCGACGTCGCCCGCCCGCCACACGTCGAGCATCGCGCGGGTGAACTTGATCGCGGTTTCCTCGTAGTCGCCGTAAGTCCGCCCGGTCGGCTTGCCCCCGGGCCCGATCGCCTCGATGGAGCGCATGTAGCGGGGGACGCCGGTGTGGATGTTGAAGTCGAGGAACAGGGTTTGGCCGCCCCGCGAGAAGGCGTTCTGCGAGCCGGAGAAGATGAGGTGCTGGGCCTCCTGCCGCATTTGCTCGTCGCTCATCCCCTCGAGATACGGGGCGTAGAGGACGTTGATGTATCCCACCCCGAGCGCTCCGGCGTAATAGGCCTGCATCGAGGCGAGGAACGTGTTCAGGTGGCCGGTCAGCGTCCGGGCGTGTTTGGCCGGGTTGGAAGCGGTGTCGAGGTTCTCCAGGTGCAGCCCGTATTTCTTGAGGTATTCGAGCGAATGGGAGGAGCAATAGACGCGGGTGGGGTAGCCGAGGTCGTGGACGTGGAGCTTGCCCGTCCGGTGTGCCTCGGTCACCTCGTCGCTGAAGATGGCATCGAGTGCGAACTGCTTGAGCACGTGCTCGGCGACGGTCAGGTTGATCGCCTCGGGGTTGTTGGCGGTGATGTTGCTGTTCTCGCGACTCTTGGAGAAGATCAACTGCTCCAGGTCGTAGCGGGGCATCCCGATGATCGCCTGCTTCTTCAGCGTCCGCTCGCAGCCCCGCTCGAACAGCTCGTTGTCGACCAGCTCCCGGATGAGCGTGGTCGAGATGCGGGTGATGCCGGACCGGAAGACCTTCTTCTCGACGGCCCCGGCGACCTCGTAGGCGATCTCCTCATCGAGCTCGGCCTCCTTGACCAGCGCCTCGGCGATGCGGCTCTTGTCCCAGGCGAGAAGCTCGTCGCTCGAGCTGGGATCGACCAGCAGCGAGATGTCGGTCGTGTTGCGGTTGGGCCGGACCGCCTTTCGCACCCGCAGCTTGTCGCGGAGCCGGGAGCGCTTCTGTCGATAGATGATGTATGCCTTGGCAGTCTTGGCGTGCCCCGTCTCGATCAGCGTCTTCTCCACCAGGTCCTGGATATCCTCGATGCCCGGCGGGTTGTCGTCGCTGTAGTGGTTCTCGAGATATACGGTGATGATCTCGGCGAGGTCATCGGCCGTCTGCCGGTCCTCCCCGCCCACCGAGGTCGCCGCCTGGAATATCGCGTCGGCGATTTTCGAACTGTCGAACGGCACAACACGGCCGTCACGCTTCACGACTTGGTTCAGCACAGACATGGGTCCCTCCTCTTCACTTCTCCTCCCTTGTATTCTGCAGCAGTGGCCGCAGTTCCTCCAGAAACTGGTTGATATCTTTGAACTCCCGATATACCGACGCGAACCGGACATAAGCCACGTGGTCGATCTCCCGCAGCCGGGCCATCACCAGCTCGCCGATCTCGTGGGTGGCGATCTCGTTGTCGGGCTGCCGACACGCCTGCTGCTCGACCTCCTCGACCAGGTCCTCGAGCACGTTGGTGGGCACCGGCCGCTTCTCACAGGCCTTGAGGATGCCCCCGAGCAGCTTCGACCGGTCGAACGGGACGCGCGAGCCGTCCTTCTTGATCACCCGCAGGGGTACGTCGCCCGGGCGCTCGTAAGTGGTGAATCGCTTGCCGCAGGCCAGACACTCGCGCCGACGACGAATCGCGAACCCGCCGTCGGCCGACCGGGAGTCCACCACCTTGTCGTTGTCGGCCTTGCAGAACGGACAGATCATGTCGGATCGACCTCGGTCGGATATGAATGCAGGGTTCGGCCTGGCAAGGGCTTACGGGAAGCCCGGAATCAACGCCGGAATACCAAAAAAACAACTTGCCATAGGCAAGGGCATAAGCCGCGTTATATAGTATTGCTGGGCCCGGAAGGCCCAACATCTTGTGGAGAGCATTCTATAACACCGCAATCGAAAATGTCAACCACATTTCCGGATTTTTTGCTGAAATATTTGAGATTTATGAGCAGAGTGTTTGCCCGGCGGCGAAGTCGGGGAATCAACCGCCGCAACCTCAATCGGTTACGATGTCGATCTCGACCTCGGCCTCGGCAAAAATTTCTTTGGCGAGCGAGTCGGGATAATCGCCCGCGGTCACCACGCGGACAACCCCGGCGTTAATCGCCATCTTGGCGCACAGCGAGCAGGGGTACACCGTCGCGTACAGGGTCGAGTCCTCGGTGGTCACCCCGAAGCTCGCCGCCTGGAGAAAGACGTTCATCTCGGCGTGCAGCCCGCGACAGAGCTCGTGCCGCTCGCCGGAAGGGACGTTCTGCTGCTCGCGCAGGCAGCCGGCCTCGGTGCAATGGGCCAGCCCGCGCGGGGCGCCATTGTAGCCCGTCGCCAGGATGCGGCGGTCCCGGACCAGGATGGCCCCGACGTGCCGGCGAAGGCAGGTCGAACGGGTCGC
>PUPC01000331.1 GCA_003553185.1 Planctomycetota bacterium
ACAAACGCACCGTCGATCGTGGCAAACTCCTTGATCGTCTCGCGCAGACTGTGGTCCAGGACATTCCGCGATTCTCGGGGATAGCCCTGAAACGGGTTCAAGATCATCTGCTCAGAATGCCGGAGCACATCCTCGATACAGCCGATGACGAACGTCGTACCGACTGGATGGCCCTCGCGGCCCTCGTTACCCAGTTCGACCGCGATATTGAGCAGGCGCTCGAACACCTCCGGCCGAACGCCGTCGGTTATCTGCTCGCTCAGAGAGGAGGCAAACAGCTCAAGCTCTTCCTGGGTCTCCATGTACATCACGGTGTCGATGATCGCGCTGCCGGACATTCCGCTGCAACAAATCAGCTTGTCGCCGTGTTTGAAAAGTCCTTGTGTGAAACCAAGCAGCACAGCCATCTTGATCTGGCCGGAGCGGGTAAGTTGAACGGGCGGCACGATCAATACCTGCGAGTGCTTGCTCTTGCACTCCTCGAACAGTTCCGGATCCCGCGTGGCCAGCACGACGTCGACCCGGTTGTTGTCCAGGGCACACTCCTGGATGAACTCATCCAGAGAACCTGGTTTCTTGAACACGTCGGCATAGACCAGAATGGCCTTAGCACCGGTGCTCAATGCAAGGTCACGAGCGTACCCCAGCAGCTTCGTCGTCAGTGTGTCACCCGCATTTTCAGGCATGCTCTCCTCCACACAGATCAAGTCCTGTCGTCGCTCACCTGAAATGTTAATCCACGGGCCGGTCGATTGCAATCAAACGCGGGAAAAAATTTTGATGGCCGAGCCAGCCCCACAAACAGTCGCCATCATGATTATCGAACCCGACGCGGCTGAGTTTCGTTAACCGAAGCAGGTGAGCATTGGCAGAACGGCGCATGCCACAGCACGGCTGGCCCAGCCACAGGCGCAGCGGCTTGACATGACAACCTGTCGAATCTACAGTAAGCACATTCGGCCAGAGCTCACTGGAAAGAGAGCTTCTGAATATGGCCCCAATCGGATAGGAGAACAATGGCAAAGATCGGCGTTTGGATCGTGGGAGCTTCCGGCTCTGTCGCCACCACGGCGATGGCCGGGGCCCTGGCACTCGCGGATAACGGGACATCACCGACGGGTCTGGTCACGGCCCTTCCCCAGTTCGGCGAGACACCGTTCTGTGACTTCAAGGACATGGCATTCGGCGGCCACGAAGTGCGCCAGCCGGACCTGGCCGGCGAGCTCGAATCGCTGCACCAGACATCCGGCCTGCTGTCGCCGGAACTGATCGACGCAGCCCGGGACTCGCTGGCCGAAGTCGAGGAGCGTATACGGCCGGGCACGGCGGTGGGGTGCGGCAAGCCGGTGGAGGAGATGGCGGACCTGCCCCTGATCGATGAAGAGAAGCCCGCCGATATTGTTGCCCGGATTCGAGAAGACCTGTCCAATTTCGTGGAGGAAGTCGGAGCCGACCGACTGGTGGTGGTCAACCTGCAGAGCACCGAACCGCCCTTCCCCACCCACGCGTGCCATCAGACGCTGGACACATTGCGAGAAGCCCTGGGCAAGGCGGGAAGTATGCCCCTGCCCGCCAGTTCGCTCTATTGCCTGGCCTCGCTCGAGCTGGGCGGGGCGTTCATCAACTTCACTCCCAGCATTGGACCCGATGTTCCCGCTCTGCTCGAACTGGCGGAATCGACCGGGGGGCTGGTCGCCGGCTCGGACGGCAAGACGGGCGAAACCCTGTGCAAATCGGTCATTGCCCCGCTCTTCGCCATGCGAAACCTGAAGGTCCTGAGTTGGGTCGGCCACAACATCTTCGGCAACCGCGACGCCGTCGTCCTGGACGACCCTGAAAACAAATCGAGCAAGGTGAAGAGCAAGGACCATCTGATCCAACAGATCGTCGGCTACTCGCCCGAAACGCTTGTCACCATCGAGAATATTCGATCGATGGGCGACTGGAAGACGGCTTGGGACCACGTCCACTTCGAGGGGTTCCTGGGCACGAAGATGATGATGCAGTTCATCTGGCAGGGTTGCGACTCGATGCTCGCCGCACCGCTGGTTCTGGACCTCATCCGCCTGGCGGGACTGGCCCAGGACCGCAACGAATCCGGTGTGATGACTCACACGGCCTGCTTCTTCAAAAGCCCTATGGGCACAGACGAACAGGACATGTTCAAACAGTTTGCGATGCTTGTCGATTATCTGTCGAGCTGAAGCCCGGAAAGGAGACCGCGATGACCATTGTCGAACCGCACGTACACATGCTCTCCCGCACCACCGACGACTACCAGGCGATGTACGAGGCGGGCATACGCTGCTGTGTCGAGCCCGCGTTCTGGCTGGGCGCTCCACGGAACTACCCCGGCACCTTTTACGACTACTTCGACTTGATTCTCGACTTCGAGACGGTCCGAGGGCAGCGATTCGGCATTGACCACTGGGCGTGCATCTCGGTCAATCCCAAGGAGGCCGATAACGCCGAACTGGCACAAGAAACACTCGACGGCATTGGGCGATACCTCGACCACCCCCGCTGCATCTGTGTAGGCGAAATCGGGTTCAACGAAATTACCCCGAACGAGGAAGAGGCATTCGTGCGGCAGCTCCATATGGCCGAGGAGCGCGATCTGCCGATCATGGTTCACAGCCCGCATCGGAACAAGCGCAAGGGGATCGAGCGGATCATCGAGGTTTTGAAGGCCGAGGACATCAACCTCGACCGCGTGGACATCGATCACAACACCGAGGACACGATTGACCTCGTCGCCCCGCTCGACTGCTGGGCGGGACTGACCGTGTATCCCTACAGCAAGCTCAACCCGGAACGCGTGATCAACATGCTGAAGGAATACGGGACCGACAGGGTGATGGTCAACTCGTCGGCCGACTGGGGCATATCGGACCCTGCCGCTCTGGGCAGAGTTGCAGAGAACATGGCCGAAGCCGGGTTCGACGCCGCCGAGATCGAGAAGCTGCTCTACCACAACCCGCTCGAGTTCTACAGCCAGACGCCGAAGTTCCAGCCGCAGCTCGACCTCGAGCCGCAGCCGCCCGAAACGTTCCAGCGGTAACCTATGCCGCGGATGAGCCCCGGCCCGTATTCGTCCTGGCGGAACCCGGAGTGACCCGATGATACGCTTTGCGTTCAGCACCAACGCCTTCACCAGCGTACCGCTCGAACAGGCGCTCGCTGCCATCGCCGAGCTCGGATACGACGGCGTCGAGATCATGCTCGATACCCCCCACCTGTTTCCCGCCGACACCGGGCCGGACCGGATCGAGAAAGCCCGCCGGGCCATCGAGCAGAC
>PUPC01000249.1 GCA_003553185.1 Planctomycetota bacterium
CTTCGGACAACAACCACGCCGAGCGGGAGATTCGTCCGGCGGTGATTATGCGCAAGAACACCCTCGGCAACCGGAGCGGCAAAGGTGCCCGCACGCAGGCCATCCTGATGTCCGTGTACCGGACGGTCAAGCTCCGCGGGCACGACCCGCTCGACACCATTGTTGCCGCCCTCCGCGAGTACGTTCGCAGCGGCTCCTTGCCGCCGTTGCCAAGCTGATCCACTTCATTCGGCTGAAGTGTTACGATCTTGATAACCACCGCACCCAGCAACACGTAGACGAGGGGATTCAGGAATTGGCGCAAGAAGACAACCGCCGGATGCAACTTGCGGCGCGCGGTGAGTTCGTTCCGACCGTATTGGCGGAGCCGACTCTCGACCTCCTGCGACGAAAGCCCCGACCGGCTACTATCAAAGACATCGAGTGCCTGGTCGGGCCCCATTTGAAACGGCCGCGTCTCCGGTGCCGGGGCTGACGAAATCGACATAGAACTACTCCCGGTGTGGAGGGCGGAGTACAAGTGCGGCGCGCGTCGGGGCAAAAGTGCAGCGCCTACCCCAAAGAACAACCCGCTTATAGCCCGCGTTCGAGCGGGTGTCAATCCTCCTGATTGGACGATGGTTTTGTGACGTTCGATGTCCGGCCCCGGAGCCGGTGGAGGCAAGATGCTGCTTGACGACCGTGAACTTGCCGCGCTCGGCCTTGCGGAACCGGCTGGCATCGCCCTTCTTGGCGATCTCGCGGATGTCCATAATATTCCGCTCCTCTTCTGGATGGCCACGGAACGGGTTCAGAATCAACGGCCTCGACATCGAGAGTACACGGCTTGCATCCCCCACCACGAAGATCGCTCCCACATGCTTTTCTTCCCGACCTTCGTTGCCCAGGGCTGTCGCCAACTCCAGGATGCGTTCGATCACCTCGGCCCCGGAGTCCGAGGACGGTTCCTCCCCAGATTCCAGAGGAGCGAGCATTTCGAACTCACTGCCGATCTCGGTCACGACCAAGGTATCCAGCGTGCCGCTGGCGGCGAAACCAGAGAGACACACAACGAGATCCCCTCGAGACACCAGGCCCTTCGTCAGGGCCATGAAGACGGCGATCTTCACCTGTCCGAGGCGGGACAGAGAGACGTCCGGCACGCGAATGAAGCGTGCTCCCTTATCGTCCTGCTGCGGCGTCTTCGTGACGCAAAAGACCTCGCAGTCGGCGCCCTCAAGCAGAGAGAGTCCGTCTTCGTCGATTGCATCGGCATAGACGAGGAGTGCTCGGGAACCGCAAGAAGCGACGATCGAGCCCACATGCGCCACCAGACTCTTCGTTATGGTACCCGCCGCCCTGGGGATAAGCGGAGTTTCGGCACCCCCGACCGCCTGAAGGGCTTCAGCGTCTGTTTCAGGTCCGATTCCTTCCATCGTGCTGGCCCGCTCCCGTGGAATTGAAGTAGTGTGTTTCCTGCTACTTTTCGCCCGCCTCCTCTGGCTCATCGAACATGTCACCGAATAGCTTCAAGAGGCCCTGGCCGAGGCGACCGCCGGTGGACGCGACCCCGCGGAAGAAGCCGATCGTGCCCTCGGCGATGTCGTTGAGGGGCTGCTTGCTGATGAGGCTGGCGGGCGAATCGTTCCAGTCGCCGTGGATCCGGACGCGAGTGAGCTTGTCCTTCAACCGCACGACCTGATCCACCAGCGGAATTGCGCCCAAGAGGTCCTGGATCTGCTTGATGGGCACGGCGATCGCGTGCAGGTCGAGACGATGCGCTCCAATGTCCACTTGTCCGCCGGGCTCGACGTCGATGGCCGCGACTGCGTTGGCCAGGCGCGCCTCGCTCACTGTGGCGACGAGTCCCTTCATCGTGAACGTGGCCTCCACGTCGGTGGCCTGCAGGGCATCGAGTTGCGTCAGACCCATCAGCCGGAACAGTCCGGTCAGCATCGGCACGTCGGCCAGGCCGGCGTTCTCGAGGTACAGGTAACCCCTCTGCGCCGGCCCGCCGGGAGTTCGCGAGTAGCCGTCGAAGGCGTAGGCGAACTGAAGCGTTCCCGTGCGGGTCTTCGGGACGCCACTCAGGCGCTTCACCAGTTCGTCGAAGCTGACTTTCTGCGCCTGGACTTGGCCGCGATATCGCACGGTCCCGTCGGTCAGGGCGTTCACGGTCATCGCGGCCTTGACCTGGCCGCTACAGGACTGGGCGGACGCTTCCGCTACGGCGCCGGCCGGCGTCCGACCGTCAAAACGCACCTCCCCGCCCAGGCCACTGACGAGCACCCCGTGTGGAGAGGAGACGCTCCAGTCAGCCAGTGCGATGGTGCCGGAAGGCGTGAGGGCGGCGGGTGTGGCGAGCACCCCGCGCAAGCCCATTCGCGCGTCGACCTTCCCCTCCGTCTTGCTGAAGAAGGGCACATTGAGCGCGGCGAGGATAGCCGCCGCCTCTTCCCGGCTGACCACGTGTTTCATGGCGAGGGTCAGGTCGGCCTCGAACGACCGGCTGTCTACGGTGCCGCTCAGGGCGAGTTCTTCCCCGGGCTCTTTGCAGGTGCGCGTCAGGTCGATGAGGAGATCCTGCCCTTCAGGACGAAGGACGAGTTGAATGTCGCCCCAAGAGGTCCGTGAACTCTGATCCGCGACGATGCCGACGGACATGTTGCGGACGGTGATGGCAGGGAGGTCCAGTTTGCGTTCCTGGGCCGGCGTGGGTTTCAGCGGGAGTTGAAGCACTCCTTCCGCGAAGAAGCCCCGCACGTCGAGGTCTTCGACCTCCACATGTGAGAGCGCAGGGCGGACCCCCGGCCAATTGCGCAAGGCCAGCTTTACGGATGCCGCGCGGAGCCACACTCGGCCCTCGGCGTCACTGAGTTCGACCCCTCGGAGTTGCGCCGGCCCGGTCCAGCTGAAGTTGATGTCGGCGATGGTCAGTTTGCCGTCCCAGTACTCGCGTATGGCCGCCGACGCCTGATGTCGCAGCACAGAGGGGACGATCCAGTATTTGCCCGCCAAGACGGCGGCAAGGGCAAGAAGGAGAAGCGCTCCTCCCACGATCACGAGCCGTCTTCGCCACGCTCGGTTCATCTGCGGACCCTCAACCCGGTGGGGGAGTGTGATCGGGCGTGTTCTGCCCGCCATCTGACAACGCTGACTTGCCTGAGCGCATGCGCCCGATGATGAGCGACGCCACGAAGAGGACGAGGAACACGACAAACAGAACCTTCGCGACCCACGTCGATGTGCCCTCCAACTGCAGGAACGCGAATAGGCCGGCAACCAGGGCGATCACCAGAAAGACTACAGTCCAGCGCGGCATTCTAATTCCTCCTGCAAGGACCCCCGAACGTGTACGTGTCTCGAACGGCTCTTGCCGGAAGCGGCGAGCCCGATTCGTCTCCGGCGGGGCCACGCGGTCAAGTGCCCGGCCCAACTCCTTTTCTGAAGGCCGGTCGGTCTCCTCTTCGCGGCGGGACGGGACTACCGTGCGACGACCTCCACCTTGAACTCCACTGAAGTCGCCTCTCCGGTTACCGGCGTACCCTTCACATAGACATGATACTCACCAATGACGGCATCCGTGGCCACATCAACCTGGAGTTGCACGTCAGGCTTATCGCTCGCCTTGACCGTTGCACCGGCCGGTTCGACTCGGATGCCCTTGGACGCCTTGACTTGCAGCGTCACGTCCTCGTTGAAATCTGCAGCCCTCTGCAGGGATATGGTAACGGTCTGAACTTCGCCCTGTTTGATGCTCGTGTCGAACGTCGGGACGGTGATGCTGAATCTCTCCTTCTTGAACATGCTACCGCCCCGAGGGCTGGCCTGACAACCGAGGAGGGTCGCCAGCGTGAGTGTCAGTATGAGTGCTGTTGCAGTCTTCACCTTTATGCCCTTTCATAGAAGCAGGCCGTGTTCAGAAACTCTCGCCACACACGATCCGACCGGTCGAGCGAGAACCGAGGCCAGCGGCAGGACTCGCCAAGAGCCCGTCACACCGGGATTGCACGAGACGCATTCTTGTTGCTCCTTCAGCCGGTCGCATCGCCCGTCGTGACGGACACCACCGCGTCGAGGTCGGCGGTCGCCAGGCAGATGCAGGAGTCCGCTGCGCCATAGTAAACCCATAACACGTTGTCCCGGACGAAGCCGCCCGTGGCGAACACGATGTTCGGCGCGTCGCCGGAACGCTCGTATATCTCGGCGGGGCTGAGCAGCCACTGCCGGCCTCGGCCGACCAGCCGATGGGGTTTATCTCGGTCCAGCAACGCTGCGCCAAGCCGGTAAATCGGGTTTCCGGCGGCGTATTTCACACCGTGGTAGATAATCAGCCAGCCGGCCTCCGTGTCGATGGGAGGCAACCCGGCACCGACGCGCGCTCCGTCCCACCACGGGCCGCCCCGGACGGGAAGCACGACCTCCGGGGCGCCCCAATACCGCAAATCCGGGGAGTAGGAGATCCACACGCTGCCGCCGCCCACAGAAGGCCGATGCAGCATGGCGTAGAGGCCGTCGAACCTACGGGGGAACAACGCCGCGTTCTTGTCATCCGGCGGGCACACCATGCCGATACGCTCGGCGGTCTTGAAGTCCTTGGTGATCGCGAGCGCGACGCCCGGTCCGTGGTTCGAGTACGCGGCATATGCGATGCCCCACGCGTCGAGGTCCTCCATCCAGGTGAGCCGGCAGTCTTCCACGCCGTTTGTCTCGTAGCTGAAGCCCTGGGCGGGGTGCAGAAGCGCCCGCTTCTCGAACTGCCAGTCCGTGACGCCGTCCTTGCTGCGGGCGACGATCAGGTGCGAGCGGCCGGACGTGGTTTCCACGCGCACGAG
The DNA here is from genome assembly GCA_003553185.1 of Planctomycetota bacterium. Lineage (GTDB taxonomy): Bacteria > Planctomycetota > PUPC01 > PUPC01 > PUPC01 > PUPC01. The sequence continues at coordinate 4,815 of PUPC01000249.1, forward strand.
GAGAAGCACCTCGTCGCCCAGGTCAGCGGCCCCCGCATTGAACACCGCGTTGGCCTGATAGGGCAGGTCCGCGGCGGTAATCAGCGGGTTATGAGAATCGCGGTTGAAAAGTCCCTGCATGCCGTCAGTTCCTCCATTGGGCCGTGTTGTCCTGCTCCGGGTTCACGCAGAGCGGACCGATGCTCTGAGAGATCCGGCGGAAGTGGTAACCGCTGATCATCAACGTGACGGCCCGGGGCAGCAGTCGCGGTCGATGAAGGAGCGTCCAGGTCAGCAGCTTCCAGTACTGCCAGCGTTCCCTGCCGATGATTCCAAGCCGCAGCATGGAGTACGCGAACGCGGCAAGTCGGCCGACGCTCGCGGGCATCCCGACGGTCGGCGCCCGGTACTCCCGCAGGAAAGTCTTGACCCGCTGATAATAGTTGCCGGGCGAGTAGATGTGCTTCAGGATTTGCCGATAGCCGTCCTCCAGTGTCTTCGGCGGCATTCGGGGGACGATGTTTGTCGAGCCATCCACGTTATCGCCGGAGCTGAAACTGGCGATGCGGTTTTCTCTCCGCAGCCGTTCAAAAAGGCGGGTGCCCGGAAAGGCCTGCAGCAGCCCGACCATCGCCGTGGCAATGCCGCTCTTCTGAATGAACTCGATCTGCCGCCGGAAGATGGAGGGCACGTCGTGGTCGAACCCGACAATGAACCCGCCCTGTACTTCCAGCCCCGCGTGCTGAATCTTCTTTACGTCCGCCACCAGGTCGCGCCCGGCGTTCTGCTTCTTGTTGCACTCTTGCAGGCAGTTCTCGTCCGGGGTCTCGATCCCGACGAATACCGTGTCGAACCCCGCCTGCACCATCATCCGCATGAGTTCCGGGTCGTCGGCCAGGTTCACAGAGGTCTGAGTGTTGAAGGTGATGCCGCGCCCCCTGCCCTGCCATTCGATGAGGGCCGGCAGCAACCCGCGCTTGAGCAGGGCCGAGTTTCTGATGAAGTTGTCGTCGACAAGGAAGATATTGCCGTGCCAACCGTAAGCGTACAGGGCATCCAGTTCTGCGATCATCTGCGGGGCCGTCTTGGTGCGCGGCCGGTGGCCCAGCAACGCGGTCACGTTACAGAACTCACAATCGAAGGGGCATCCGCGGGAGTACTGCATATTCACGTGCAGATATCGCTTGAGGTCAAGCAAGCCCCAGCGCGGCACTGGGGTCTGCTGGATGTCCGCGAACTCCGCCGTCGCATACAGGCGCCGGGGGCGGCCGGCCTCCAGGTCCCGCAGGAACGGCGGCAAGGTAAGTTCCGCCTCGTTGAGGACAAAGTGGTCCACTTCGGGGAAGTCCTGGTGCTCGGTGATGAACAGCGGGCCGCCCGCCACCACCGGAACTCCGGCCGCGTGGCAGCGCTGGGCGACGGCATGGGCCGAGGACCGCTGCACCGTCATGGCGCTGATGAAGACCAGGTCGGCCCACGCCAGGTCCTGATCCTTGAGACGTCGGGACACGTTGAGGTCCACCAGGCGCACGGGCCAGGCGTCCGGAAGCAGCGCCGCCACGGTGATCAGCCCCAGCGGGGGCGACAGTGCGCGTTTTCGGATGAACTTCAGTGCGTGCTTGAAGCTCCAGAACGTGTCCGGGAACTCCGGGTAGATCAGCAGTACGTTCATGGGTCCAGGGGTCTTTCTCACAAGATGCCTTCGCAGGGACTTTCAGTCGGCACGGGCCTTTTGCGCTACATCTTCCGCCTGCCGCGCACCAGCGAGATCACAAACAGCACCAGGAAGATCACGAACAGGACTTTGGCAATCCAGGCCGCCGTGCCCGCGAGGCCGGTGAATCCGAAAACGCCGGCCACAATGGCCGCGAGCAGGAAGATCAATGCGTAGTACAACATCCTCGTACTCCTTTTTCTTACGCACTTGTTTTCGATCTGCGCAACAGGCCCGCCAGTCCGACAATGGACAGCACCGCCCCGCCGAGCAGCATCCATATCGCCTTGTCCGTGGGCGATCCGGTGAAGAAGCGGGAGATGTCGGAACTAAGCGACTGCGACGCGCTGATCCCGAAGATCACGAGCGCGACGCCTCCGACGAGAAGCGCCAGAGAGAACGCCTTGTACATGGGAAGCCCTTTCCTGTGAGGACGGGATATTCACCGTGCGCCGCCTCCTTGGGTACCGAGCCCCGGAGCAGTACATCGGCGGAGTCCATTTGCCATCTGTGCAGAAGCATATCCCGCGCCGCGCAAAGCGACAACCGCTGTTGGCACGATACTGGCGTAGAGTCTCCACTGATTCGCGCATCACGGTTTGCCCTACGTGGAGAATGGGGAGTGATCAGCAGTGGTCGGCAAACGGTGATCGGCGGCCTGCGATGGATGACCGCTCACCGCTTACCGCCGACGGCTTATGGCGTGTCGACCAGGCCGTTGGTAATGGCGTACTGCGTCAGCTGGGCGTTGTTGTCCATGTCCATCTTCTCGAGCAGGCGCGTACGGTAGGTGCTGATGGTGTTGACGCTCAGCGACAGCTTGAATGCCACTTCGGAGACGGTCATCCCGGAAGCGATCAGACTGAGCACTTGGAACTCGCGGTCCGAGAGCAGTTCGTGCGGGAGCTTGTTCTCGTCGATCCGCCGGATGAGAGCTTCGGCGATGCTCGAGCTGGCGTACTTCCCGCCCGCCGCCAACTTGCGGACCGCGGCCAGGATCTCGTCGGGCGGGGCGCCCTTGGTCAGGTAGCCCGACGCTCCGGCCTTCAGGGCTCGCATCGCATAGCGCTGCTCCGCGTGCATCGTCACCACCAGCACCGGCAGCTTGGGCTTCTCGCTCTTGAGTTGCTTGAGCAGGTCCAGCCCGCTGATGCCCGGCATCGACAGGTCCATCAGTACCACGTCGAACTTCTGCTCGCGGACCTTGGCCAACAGCTCGCGCCCGTTCTCCGCCTCATCCTTCACCTCGATGTCTTCTTCGTCCTCGAAGATGTCCTCCAAGCCGAGCCGGACCATCGGGTGATCGTCTGCAATAATGATCCTAATCATTTCATCAGGCTCCTTCTGCGGGGAACGACACGATAACGCCGGTCCCCTTCGCGGGAACACCCGCGATCACCACGGTACCTCCATGAGCCGATGCCCGTTCCTTCATGCCCAACAACCCCAACGCGTCGGGGGCGTCCCTCTGCTCGTCCGAGATGCCCACGCCGTCGTCTTCCACTTCAAGGATCACGTCGTTGTCCCTTCTTCGCAGGCTGACGCGCACATGGGCGGCCTGCGCATGACGCTCCACATTGGTCAACGCCTCCTGGAGCGTCCGAAACAAGACGGTCACCCGTTCCGGCGTCAACAAAACGCCTTTGCCGTCCGAGAACTGGCACGCGATCCCGGTCCGGTCCTCGAATCGTTCCAGTTCCTGCTCGATGGCGTCCGACAGGCCGAGGTTGTCCAGCAGCGACGGCCGGAGTTCGGACGAAATGCGTCGGACCGAATTGATCGCGGTGTCGACCGCTTCACTCAGATGGGCGAGCCGCCGGAACCAGTCCGGGTCGGCCCCGCCCGCGGCCATCATCTTCTTCTCCAGCATCCCCAATCCGGTCTTGAACGCGGTCAGTTCCTGGCCCAACTGGTCGTGAAGATCCCGGGCAATCCGGGCCCGTTCCTCTTCCCTGATTACCTCCATCCGGTCGACCAGAGAACGCAACTGATCGTAGGACTGTTCGAGCTTCTTCTCGGCCCGCAACTCCTCGGTCACGTCCACCAGACACAGGATCATGCCCTCGACCTCGCCATCCTTGTCCCGCACAGGCTGCAGGCTCCAGTCCCAGTGCACCGGGCTGATATCGGAATGCCCGGCGACATTGAACATGCTGCCCGTCGCGTAATACGGCTGGCCTGTTTCTATGACATTCCTGAAGATCGCCTCTTTCTCGGGGCTGGGGTGCAGATCGAAGTAGTTCTTGCCAGGGAAGAACGTCGCCTCGCGTCCCTCGTGGGCCGCGTAGGCTCGATTAACGCGAATGAAGGAGAGGGTGCGGTCCAAATACGCGATGAGCATGTGTGTGTTGTCGAACACGCTCTCCAGCACGGCGACCGTCTCGCTCAAGTGCTGCTCCGCCACGTCGCGCTCTGCTGTGGCGTCCTGCAACGTCTGCAGCACATTGTCCAGTTCCAAGTCCTGTGATTCGACGTGCTCCTCAAGTTGTCTTCGCGCCGCCATAATGACCCTTTCGGAGCGCTTGCGAAGGGTGATATCCAGTCCGTAGACGTTGACGTAGCTGGTGTCGACGACGGGGACGAACGCCACGTCGAACGTGCGGTCATCGCATTCGACCTCGACACGGCGGAGTTGGTTCGTCTCGTACGCCTCACGGGCAATCCGGCGCCAGTGGGCCGGCGGTCCGTCGCTCTCGCTGCAGCCGCACATTTCAAGTACCTGCCTCGCTGCGGGATTGGCGTAAAGCAGGTCGCCCTGGCCCGCGATTCGCAGGACCGGGTTGGGGTTCTCACCGGGGAAACGGGCAATGTTCCGGATGGCGTTCTCCGCGCGGTGCCGTTCGGTGAGGTCGGTGAGCGTCGTGCTCCACCCGCTCCCCTCGTCCGTCTGAAGAGGCACCGTGTCGAGCCGGCCGTAGAGCATCTCGCCGTCAGGGCGCTGAAACTCAAGCTCGCAGACCTGAGGATCGCCGGACTCGGTCACGCTTTTCAGGTAGACGTGGCAGGCGCTGCGCTGGTCGGGCGCGACGAGCGTCTCGAAGCGTGTGCCGACCAGGTCGCCGCGTTCGACCCCGAGCAACGTGGCGGCGGTCAGGTTCGCCATGTGGACCTTGCGGTCGTGGTCCAGCGTCAGGTACGCGACGGGCGCGAACTCGTAGAGGTCCCGGTAGCGGTCGTGGGCCAGGGCCAGTTGGGACTGGGCCTTGCGCAGTTCTTCGTTCTGAATGTCCAGCTCGATCTGGTGCACCTGGAGTTCGTGTACCAGGATCTGAATGTCGTCGGGTGACATCTTCGCGACGTCGGTCCGGCTGGTCTTCAGCCGGTTCTCCGCCTGTTGGCGGAGCTCGGCAGGGGTGAGCCCGAAGTCGGGGTCATCGTGTGTGCTCATGTCTTCTTCCCGGTCACGTCTTCCATTGCCAGCAGGATCATTCCGACCTCACCGATGTTGCCGGTCAGGCGCCGGGCGTTGAGCAGGAAAGCGCGGTGGCCGATCCTGCCAAACTCGTGTTCGATCCTCAGATCGCAGAACGCGTTGTTCTCGGGCAGAACGTCCTCGAGCAGGTTGCGAAGCTCGCGGACGTCCCACTCCCCGCCGCCGAGTTCATAGAGCAACTGGCCCTCGACCTCGGCGAGTGAGGTCTGGAACATGGCGCAGAAGCCCTCGTTGGCTAAGACCACGCGGAGGTCGACATCAAGGACCAGGAGCGGTTCGCGCATCGTTTGGACGATGCTCTGGAAGTAGTCACGCGCTACCTCCGCCCGATGCTCGGCCCGTTTGGGCCGGTCGATGTCCATGAAGGTGAGGACGACTCCGTCGATGACATCCTCGGCGGTGCGATAGGGCATGATGCGCATCAGATGCCAGGGGCCGCCCTTGGCGCAGACTTCTCTCTCGCTGCACTGGAGGGTGCGGAGCACGGCGCGGCAGTCTTCGGCCAGAGAATCGCACTCGAGATTGAACGCAAGGTCGGTGAGCGGGCGGCCGACATCGGTGGGAATCAGGTGGAAAAGCTCCCGGGCCTGCTCCGTGTAGCGCTGTACGCAAAGGTCGTTGTCCAGGAAGATGGTGGCCACCCGCGTGCTGTTGAGGAGGTTCTGCATGTCGTCGTTCGCACGGGCGAGTTCGTCCAACCTCACCTGAAGCTCGGCGTTGACCGTCGTCAGCTCCTCGTTGAGCGATTGCATCTCTTCCCGCGATGTCTCCAGTTCTTCGTTGGAGCTTTGCAGCTCCTCGTTGGTGGACTGGAGTTCTTCGTTGGACGACTTGAGTTCTTCGTTGGAGGTCTCGAGTTCCTCGATGGTGGTCTGGAGCGACTCCTTGGTGTATTGCAGTTCGAGTTCGAGTTCTTCCTCACGCGTGAGTTCCCCCGCGTCGGCCCTCTCCTCCTTCTTCCCCTTACGGGCCGGTGGGAGATCCGGGGCGGGCGATGGGCTGGGCTGAATCGTAACCAGGAGCAGGCGGCGAAGGCCCTCGGGCTCGGTGATGGGGCTGACCGAAAGGTCGACGCTGGAGGGCTGGCCGTTGGTGTGCAGGATGACGCCCCGACGGACCACCTCGACCTTGTCGACGCTCGCACGGCGGATCGCGCCGGCCAGCGCCGTCCCCAAGTCTGGGCGGGCCATCTCGATGATGTTGTTCCGCGGCTGGCCCTCGGCGGGCTCCAGGTACGCCCCCGTCCGTCCATGAATGTAGACAATGGTGCCATGTTCATTGACCACCACGCTGGTGGGAGCGAAACGCTCCAGGAGCAGCCGGCGCACCGTGACCACGGTGGCCGACTCTTCGGCGGGAGCGCCGCTTTGCCGGAGCGCGATGAGATCCTGGGAGCCGGTCGCTTGCGGCATCTTCGGAATCGGGTACACGGAGACGCTGGTTTCGCGGCGACGGAATATCTTCGCCTTGTTGTCGACCGTGTCGAACAATTCCTGGCTTTCGCCAATGGTCTCCGACGGCCCGAGCAGCAGCAGGCCGCCGGGCTGCAGGGCGTAGTGGAACGCCGGCAGGAGGCCCTTCTGCGCCTCGCCGTCGAGGTAGATGAGCAGGTTGCGGCACACGATCAGGTCAAGCCGCGTAAAAGGCGGATCCTTGAGCACGTTCTGCGTGGCGAAGACGAGCATCTCGCGGATGTCCTTGCGCACGCGGTAGATGTTGTCTTCTCGGATGAAGTAGCGGTCGAGGCGCTCTTTTGAAACGTCGGCCGTGATTCCGCTGCCGTATGCGCCGGAGCGTGCCGCGTCCACCGCCTGCGCGTCGAGGTCCGTTGCGAAGAGCTGCACATCGAGGCGCTTGCCCAAACGCTTTATGCATTCGTCCAGCACGATGGCGATGGAGTACGCCTCTTCACCGCTCGCGCAGCCGCAGATCCAGGCGCGCAGGGCGTGGGTCGTGTCTCTGGACCGAAGTAGGTCGGACACCGGCCCTTCGGCCAGCGCCTCGAACACCTTCGGGTCACGGAAGAAGCTGGTGACGCTGATCAGCAACTCGGAAAATAGCATGTCGAGTTCGTGCGGGTTCTCCTGCATGTATCGGACGTAGTCCGAGGGCTCCTCGACATGGTGTACGTTCATGCGACGCGCGATGCGGCGGCGAATGGTACTGGTCTTATAGCAGGTGAAGTCGTGACCGGTCCGAGCCCGAAGCATGGCCAGAATGCGCTGAAGCGGTTCGATGGGAAACGGCGGGGGCTCGACGACACGACGCCGCAGGCCGAGATACGGGCCCGCCACATAGGCCACCAGTTGCTCCGGCATCCCGGACGCCGGCAGAACGTAGTCGGCCAGGCCGGTGGACCGGGCGCTGGCGGGCATCCCGGCGTACTTGGCCGAAGGCGGATCCTGCACCATGGCCATGCCCGACTCCGCCTTGATGGCTCGCATGCCGAGCGTGCCATCCGTCCCCGTGCCGGAGAGCACCAGGCAGATGGCATGTTCGCGCTGGTCGGCGGCCAGCGAGCGGAAGAAGTGGTCGATCGGGAGGTGGGGGGACTCCGTCCCATCGGCTTCCGCACGATGCAGCACGCCCTTCGCGATGTTGATTACCCCGCCGGGCGCGGCGACGTACACGTGGTTCGGCTTGACGCGCGTCCCATCGGTCGCCTCGGCGACCGGCATCTTGGTGGCCTTCGCCAGTATCTCGGGCAGCATGCTGACGTGACCGGGATGGAGGTGGGTGATCACGACGAAGCCGATGCCGCTTTCGGCGGGCATGTGATGGAAGAATTCCTGGAGCGCTTCGAGCCCGCCGGCCGAGGACCCGATGGCGGCAATGGGTAACTTGGCGCGCTGGGGCGAGGGCGGGGTCTTGTCCGGTGCCGGGACGACCGGCTTCGACTTCTTCTTCGACAACTTCGACGCGGACTTTACCGGCTCCTGAGGGGCGGCGCCGGGCTTCTCCTGCTTCTTGGCAGCCATGTCTTCTCTCGTTCTCCCAAGCTCAAGAGCCGTTCACCATTACCTCATCCGCAGCAACTGCCTGAGGTGCGCACTCCACACCTCCGCCACACTACTGCCCGTATGCTTCCGCGAGAAACTCCGCCGCCCTCACCAGCAGAAGTCTATCACGCGGGACGATGGTGTCAACACGAAAGAGAAGCCCGGCACGGGATGAGAATACCGAAGCTTCTCGCGAGCGTGCTCAACATCCGACCTCGGCTCTGCATCTGCGGCGGACGGACCGTCATATGTCAGCGCTTTCGCCGGGGCCGCACCAGCGATACCACCGCGGTTCGATCCGTGTTCCATGGCGTCTGTGCCTCGGCCATGAGCGTAGGCGTGAGTTCGGCAGATTCGAGCAACGCTTCGCACGAGGCGACCATAGTTTCGCGCGAAGGCAGACCCAACTCTACAGCCTCCGGGTCTTCACACGAAGTCCAGTCAGCGAACAACTCGCCGGCAGGATCATACAGTTCGATGGCCGCTGCGGGGCAGATCCACATCGCATCAATGCAGAGCCCCTCTTCCATGGGCGGCACGCTCGCAACCTTTACCCGGGCGAAGCAACCGGGCACCTCGAACACCGCCGCGCAGACCTCTTCGCAATAGCCGCAGCCGGTGCAGCGTTCAACCACAATTCGCGCGTTCATCATTTCTTCTCCTTACGGCGAACCTCTCTGCACGCAGGCAAGCGGGCACGGCGCAGCCTTCATACTAGAGCAACGCGATACGCGCACAATCAGCGCCAGAACGATAGCGACGTAGGCGTTTCCTGATTTTTGATGTCACTGATTCCCCTACACCGGGCCGCGCCCGGCGGGAAGCGCCCGCCGATACGTAGGGGCGACCGCGACGCGAGTTTGCCGGACAGCCCTACGCCGATAGCGTAGCGCCTGCGATACCGGTTTATGGGCGGGAGCGCTAGCCTTTCACTGTCAGGGGTCACTCAAAACCGGCCAGTGAGGGTCACTTCAAAACCGGCCACCTTGATCGCGAGGAAGGTCACCGTTTAGCATCTCCGTATTTACAGGGAGATGCGGATGGCGAACCGGATCAGGATGGCTGTAGTGGATTCGATTCTGGTGCTTCACAGGCGTGGGTGGTCGTACCGACGGATCGCCCGTGAGCTGGGGATTCACCGGGAGACGGTGTCGCGGTACGTGCGCCAGGCGGCGGCCCGGCTGGGGAGGCGGACGAGCGGGCCGGTCCAAAACCGTCCATAGTGACCGCCGGGACGGCGGGCGACGGCAGTCCAAAACCGGCCATAGTGCCCCCCGGGAATGAGACTGCCGATCCAGCAAAACCGTCCATAGTGACCGCCGGGAGTCCCGGCCGGCGAAGCCGGTGTGAGCCGTTCCGGGCGGTGAGGCAAGGGTCGTGTGTCCAGGAGCATTCCGGGGTCCGGTTAATCTCGCCGATTGAACGTGTCCTTGCTACGTCGAAGAACGGACAGTTCAGCCACCCCTCCGAAAAAGAAAAATATGAGGAGTGGAAGGAAGAGAAGAAGCGTCAGGAGGAAGAAGAGAAGCGTCGGGAGGCAGAAGAGAGGAAGTGGCTCGAAAGCATGAAGGCGATGAGAAGAACAGCCCGTCGGAAGGCCCCTGTAGCTGGTTCTGGCCTTCGGACCGCCA
>PUPC01000141.1 GCA_003553185.1 Planctomycetota bacterium
CGGCGGCCTTGCGGACGAAAAACTCCTCGACCGCTTTTTTTGTACCGGCCTTCAGGATCCGATTCATCTGGCCGGGCCAGGACATCCGTGCTGTTTCTCTAGCCACCGCTTTGACAAACTCATCCTCTGTCATTTTGCTCAGGTGTGCCATGCCGTTCCTTTCATTCGCGGTGACTGGCGTATCCCCATTGACCATCAACATTATAAGGAGCCGTGTTATGGAGACCAACCATTCTTATGACAAGGGCCGGAAACACTTTTGCACATCGCCCCGGCGGCGAGGGGGCCGTCCGCCCGATTTGACATCGGGCCGTCCCGGCGGTTATGATTCGCCTATGCTAGAGACGATCCGGCTTTCTCTCGGGGTACTGGGCGAGCACGTCGGCGATGCCGGCTGGGCTCTGGCCGTGTTTGCGTGCGGGTTCGTGTTCGCGTTTCCCGTGGTCCGGTTCGAGGTATCGAGTCTGCTGGCGTTCCCGACGTGGGTGATGCGGATCATCCGGCGGCACCTCCAGCCCGAGACCAATCCGGTCGGCCTGTTCGCGTTCATCTTCGTGTTCAACAGCGTGGCGATGTTCTGCTACATGATGTCGGGCGGTCTGGTCTATCTACCGCTGGTGTTCGGTTTTCTCACCGGGCTGAACCTGGGCGTGATCACGGTGAAAGACACCCAGAGGTCGGTGGAGAAGGCGGCTGCCGGCGACGGTCCGCCGGCCCCGCCCCGGCCGTGGGTCGGGCTGCTCGGCCTGTTCGTGATCGTGGTCGAACTGAGCGTGTTCTGGCTGGCCATCGGGATGGGCATCCGGCTGGGCCACATCATGCGGGCCGATTTCACCTGGGCCCAGTTCGTCGAGGCGGCGGCGCCCCGTGCCCGCGCCTACCTCGCCGTCCTGGTCCCGGCGCTGGCCGCGTCGGCCGCGGCCGAGGCGGCCGCCATAAAGGGAGCGATGGGGCGTGCGCCTGGCTCGGAGGAACCGTCCGACTCGGACACGGACGAGCCGCCGGAATGATCAGCGCGGACAGCGGGGAACGCCCACCAGCCGCCGCGCGGCCTCGCAGACGTCGGGGCTGGCCATCAGGGACTGGCCGACCAGGATGGCGTCGATGCCGGATTTCGCCAGCCGCTCGACATCTTCCCGGGCCGATATCCCGCTCTCGCTCACGAGCACCCGGTCCGTCGGGACCATCGGGGCGATCGCTTCGGTCGTGTGCAGGTCGATCTCCAGCGTGTCCAAGTCGCGGTTGTTGACCCCGATGATCCCGGCTCCCGCGTGGACGGCCCGCTCGACCTCGCTCGGCTCGTGCGTCTCGACCAGTGCCGCCATCCCCAGCCGGCGGGCGAGCTCCAGCAGTTCTTCGAGCTCCGGCGGCGACAGGACGCGGACGATGAGCAGCACCCCGTCGGCACCGGCCGCCCGGGCCTGGTAGAGCTGGTACGGGTCGACGACGAAGTCCTTGCGGAGCGTGGGGAGCCGGGCCGCCCGGCGGGCCTCGGCCAGGTAGGCGAGCCGTCCCTGGAAATACCGGCGGTCGGTGAGCACCGAGAGGGCGGCGGCCCCCGCGTCCCGGTACGCGGCGGCGAGCCGGGCGGGATCGAAGTCCTCCCGGATCAGGCCGGCCGAGGGCGAGGCCCGCTTGATCTCGGCGATCATCGCCACCGCGTCGCCCCAGGCGAGTGCCGCTCGGAAGTCGAGCGGGGGCGGGGCCTCGTCGGCCTGCTCGCGGACCCGGTCGAGCGGGCGGTCACGGCGGGCCGCATCGATCTCTTGGCGCTTATGGGCCACAATCTCGTCGAGTATCATCCTCTCTCCGTGTCGGGCGGTGCGGTGGTCGGGTCAGGCGGCCCTGTGCGGGCTGTCTTTCTAGGGCTGGAGTGGCACGGACCAGTAGGCCTCGTCAACGAAGTGCTTCCACGACTCGTACTTGGGCGATGTGATGCGGAGCTGGAGCGTCGGGCTGGTCTTGGGCTGGTACGGCCTTCGGGTGAGCTTCATCCCGGCCTCCTCGGGCCGCCGTCCGCCCTTTCGGATGTTGCATCGGGTGCAGGCGCAGACGAGGTTGGTCCAGGTGGACTGGCCGCCGCGCGACCGGGGCAGGATGTGGTCGAGGGTGAGTTCGGAGGTGGGGAACCGCCGGCCGCAGTACTGGCACCGGTTGTCATCGCGGGCGAAAATGTTGCGCCGGTTGAACTTGACCGTTCGCCGGGGCATCCGGTCGAACAGGAGCAGGCGGATGATCTTCGGCACCCGGATGGTCAGGTTGACCGTCCGAATCCAGTCGCCCGCCTCGTCCCGGAACCGGTGTCTCGCCTGGCTGAGCTCGACCCAACTGCTGAAGTCATACGTGCCCCAGGACTCGTCGTGCTGCGAGACGACCTCGGCCCGGTCCTTGTACAGCAGCCGGAACGCACGCCGGGCCCCGACCACCCGGATGGCCATGTAATTCCGGTTCAATACGAGGACTCTGGCGTCCAGACCACTCGGCATCGCGTTCCTCCTGAATTACTCTTACGATAATTATAGAGGGTGGCCGGCCCGTCTTCAAGCGATTTGAAGGGATGGGCCCGTGCCCGAACCGGCCGGGATTCGGCGTCGGGCCGGCGTCTGCTCCCGGTCCGGCCGGGCAATTCACGCTCGCCGGGCCCGGAGTCCGGGCCGGTCAGTCGGGGCCGTCGGACGGGTCGTCCGGCTGGTCGGCGGACGACTCCAAGCGTTTCCTGCGTCGTTTTATCCGCCGCTGTTGGGCAAAACTGTGCAGTTTTTGCACCTCGACGACGGTCAGGTAGGTGACGTAATATACGGGCACCGAGCAGGCCAGGCCGACCACCAGCCCGCCGAGCACCCAGCAGTGAAGGATCGGCCGGATCGTCCGCAGCACCCCGAGCACGTTGAACCCGCCGATCGCGGCGAGCAGCTCCCGGAACTCGGCTCCCAGCGAGACGGGGACGCGGGCCGCACGAAGCAAAGCCGCGCCCGAATGGCAGGTCCAGTAGTACAGAAACACGTAGGTGAACGGGTTCGAGATGAACGTGCCCGCAGACATGGTGAACACGTTGGCCCCGAGCAGCAGGGCGAGCGGGACCCCGGCAAGAATCTGGAGGCCCGGCGGGACGAGACAGCCGATGAGAACACCGAGCGCCATCCCGCCGGCGATCGAATCCGGCGTCCCTTTCAGGCGAACGACCCGCCGGTATATCCAGCGGCGCAGTGGCTTCTGCCTGATCATGCCGACTCCTGCGAACAGTGAACCAGTGAACGGTCCATTATAGCGGGGTACGAAACCCGGCGCAAAAGCCG
>PUPC01000228.1 GCA_003553185.1 Planctomycetota bacterium
AACTTTATAAGAGGATACGCGGCAAAAGCGGTCACGCCAAAGCCGTCGGCGCCGCCGGCCGGCATCTTGCCGAGGCCTGTTTCTGGATGTTAACAAAGGGTCAGGACTATCAGGATCCTTCATTGAAGTCGGTTTCATCAACGGCGGTCTAAGCGCGACTATGTCATGAGCCTTTGAGCTCGCGGAGTGAATGCGACAGATTGCCGGAACAAACTCATGCCGCTTTTGACGGCGAAGAGATGACTTGGTTGAAACCCATAAAAGTAGTCTGATAAACGATTTAAAAATATAATTGACAAGATACACGCTTTCAGAGATGACAGGTTTAGCGTGCGGGCTGCGGGCAATGTCTGGATGATTCAACCACCCCGTCGCTGCGCGACACCCCTCCTTAAAAAGGAGGGGAGCTGGTCAGAAAGCTCTGTCATAAAAAGGAGGGGAGCTTTTTTGGCATATAAAAAAACCGGCGCGGGGCAGAGAGGCCGCCCCGTCGCCGGAGTTAAAACACAAAATCAAGCTGAAATCTCAAACTACAGAGCGCGACGCCTCTTCATCCAGCTTACCATACCAACCCCGATACCGCCCAGCAGTATCGCACCAGGTGCGGGGATGGGTTGGGCGCCTTCGACAAGGGCGACCAGGTCCTGGAAGTCGCCGTCACTGCCGGGCTCGAATGCAACAATATACGCATTTGAGCCGGCTGTTGTGAGCCAACTATATTGATCGCCATCCCAGCTATAGATCTCAAGGCCAGAGACATCAAAAGTTACCATCCTATCGGATGATGTGTAATCATTTTCGGTCCAGGAGCTGTTCAGGCTGCTATCGCTGTATGCTACATTACTGCCGCCACCGTCAACACCCATAATGAACTTTCCGTCATATTCTTCAACGGGACCGAAACTATCAGTATCCCCCAGGTGATCCCAGTCAACATCAAGGTAATTTTTATCTGCACCTGAGTCAAAATCCTGAGACCAGAACATCCGCTGTCCCAATGTGTCTGAAGGATGTTCATTGCCGCCCCAGTACAGTGTAGTTGCGGTAACCTCCACAACACCGTCCTGCCATATCTGATCCATATGGTCGCCTACACGGCGGCCGCCGGCGCCGGAGTTCAGATTATCGATATCGCCCCAATCGTGGTCGGGAGCTAAATTAGCGAGCACAGACGAGAGGTCCGGCTCACCGCCTGATGAGGCCGGTTGGATCTGCGTAAAGCTTGCTGAGGCCTGACCAGTCACGGCTAAGATAATCGCCAGTGATAGTATTGTTGTTAGTAGATTTTTCATTTTTGTCGTCCTTTCTTTCTTTGTCGTTTTTGTTTAGTGTTCAGCTTTTAATTGTTTTCATCGCTCTTATCGCACAGCTAAGAAAATACATTCTCTGTTCTATGCGGTCGGGCGTGTGCTATCATATCGAATGAGAAGCCTGGCCGGAAAGCCGGTTTGGCATCATCTGCCGATATAATCAGCACAAAAGCCCCAATAAGAATAGACTTTAACCTTAGTCAGTCAGGGCATACATTCCCCGCTGTTAAATTCGCAAGTGAAGCCTCGCTCCGCGGACTCTCACCCTCGTAGTCTCCGTAGATTGCTTACCCGTCCCTGATTGCGCAACCTATGTCTTTTGCCCAATTTAACGAAAACAGACATACAAGTCAAGTAAAAACCCCAAAAAAATGGCAAATTAATATTTTTTCGGACTATTAGGCCAAAATGGGCGTAAAAGGCGAATTTTTTGGGTGTTATTTCTGCGAATTGTGCGGGCGGCGGGCAAGGCAGGATATAAAAAAAGGTCTCGCCGGATTAAGCGGCAAGACCTTAGCTTTGAAATATGAGGTGAATTAATCAGTCGTAATAATGGACAACCAGATTACCTGCCGTTATAACCTTTTCATAGTCGTCATCAAGATCGTCCCCATATTCGACTTTTTCCTCGGGATCGTCATCAGCGTCTAACCACTGCCACCATATTTTGTCTCCTCGGCGGGCAGGAGTGCCGCCATCGTAGGCTTTGACAAACAGCCAATCATCCAACCTTGAGCGGTCATCGTCACTATCGTAGGTGCAAACACCTGCAAACCAAGCGGTCTTGTCTTCAACTTTGACATACTTTACATCGACTTTTATTTCCCGAAGCAACTCACCTTCGCTATCTACGAGCTGCCAATGATACATTCCTTTTGCTGGCCTGTTGGCTCTGGCCTCATGGGCATTGAACGAGGTCACGGCGGTGCCGCGTGCCGCATCACTTTCGATTCCGCCGGTTACTCTATTGGCAGGGCCGGCATCATCGGGTCGGCCTCTCCCGCGCCCATGGCCTCTGGCCAGCACCGAACTGGTTAGTAATAAAGCCATCGTCAACAATCCTGCAAGTGCAATTTTAGTTTTCATAACAACACCTCCGTAATAAAAATTACCATCTTTCATTCGGCTGCCCCATTGGCAACCATCAAGGGTATGATGTTAACACAGCGTTAATCTGCGTAAATAAGGGAATTCCTGATTTTGCCGCAGTATTTTCCTGATGCCGAAGGCAGATTTAAAGGTGGCCGCTGGCGTATCGGCGATGGGGATTTTCGACCAAACACGCAATAGGTTGGAAGGTAAAAACGGGAATTTTGAAAAATTTTTTATTCCTTTTGCGACAAGGGTTTATGTGATGTCACGGTGACAAATAAAGCAGATTTTTCGCAACATTCGTGCAATTTCGGCCAATTATAGAGGGCTGTTTTTTTTGGATCGGCAGTTTTCGCGGGTTGGCAGATACCGGACTCGATGCGGGGTGGCAGGTTGTGAAGCGGAACCGGTTAAAGGCGGGCTGTTTTAAGTGAAAAGTTAAAAGTAAAAGATACCCCTCCGGCCTTCGGCCACCTCCGGTTGGCAGGGGAGGAGTTAAAGGGGATGCGGCTGTCGCCGCGGCTGATTTAGCGGACTCCTCACATTCGTTCGGAGTGACAATAGGGGCGTTCGCAGTGCAATGGGCGCAATATTTGGATAATTCAACCACCCCGTCGCTGCGCGACACCCCTCCTTGTAAAGGAGGGGAGCTTTTGTTGGTGATGGTGAGATTGTGCGGTGTGGTTGTGGTTATTAGGCGTTGTTAGAGATTAGATTTAAGGGGATATTCGATGGGGCTTGCACTTGGGAATTTTGAGGATGTCGGTTTGCAGGAGGACTTTGTTCGCTGGCTGATTGACGAGAAGTCGCTGGATATTCATCGTCATTACTCCAGATTGTGGCAGTATTATTCCAACCGTATGTATTCTGCCGGCTGCGGCGGCTCA
>PUPC01000171.1 GCA_003553185.1 Planctomycetota bacterium
ACAGCGACCGCATGTCTTCGTCCGGCCGGATGGCGCCCGGTCGGAGCCAGTCCCGCTGGGGATGTCGGCTGTTGGGCAGCGGCCCGCTGTCGGTTCGGTAGTACACGCACAAGCTGCCCGGGGTCTGCCCGTCCCAGGATGGGACCGACCGCTCGAAGCCGAGCAGAGTGGCGAACTCGCCGGGGCGGTCCGCCTCGCGCACCGCTGTCTGAATCCGCTCCCAGCTATCGGAGGGGAGCAGGCCGTACCTCGATTTGGGCACGTGATCGACGTAGTCGGTCATCGCACAGAAGTCGAGACCGGCCTCCCGTCCGGAGGCCAAGCACGCGGCGGGCGAACGTCGGCCGTCCGAGCAGTACGAATGCACGTGCAGGTCGCCCCAGTAGATGTTCATTCGCGGTTCCTCACATACGGGTTGAGACCGGTTCTGTCTTGCTCGGCCGTGACGATGTCCCACGCCGGCGGCTGTCCTTATGCGTCCAGAAGCCCGTCGTTTGCGAAGCTCGTGTAACTGTGCTCTCCGACGATCACGTGGTCGAGCACTCGGATGCCGATCACATCGCCGGTCTGCTTGAGCCGTCGGGTGATCTCCCGGTCCTCGCGGCTGGGGGTGGTATCGCCCGACGGGTGGTTGTGCACGAAGATGACCGAGGCGGCGGAATCACGGATCGCCGGTTGAAAGACCTCGCGCGGATGCACGATGCTCTGGTTCAAGCTGCCCTGGGAGATGGTCACGTCGCGGATCAGCCGGTTCTTGATGTCGAGCAGCAGGGCGACGAACGTTTCTCGTTTTTCCGGACCCAGCCGCGGGCCGTACCGAGCGAACACGGTCTCCGCGTTCAGGAACGCGCCGGGCCGGGCCTCCGGCGGCTGCCGGCGAACGCGCCGCCCCAACTCGAGCGCGGCCTTGATCCCGACCGACCTGGCCTGGCCGATCCCGTTCATCTTCTGCAGCTCGGTGGGCGAGCAGCCGGCGAGTTCGCGCAGCCCGCCGAACCGGACCAGCAGGTTGCGGGCGAGGTCCACCGCGGTCAACGCCTCGGTCCCGCCGCCGATGATGATGGCCAGCAGCTCGGCGTCGGTGAGCTGCCCGGGCCCGAGCGAGGCCAGCCGCTCGCGCGGGCGTTCCGCCTCGGGGAGCTGCTTGATGGTCGGCTTCCGCGAGAAGAACTCGCACTGCTCGGCGAGCGGGCACTGGTCGCATTGCGGGGACTTGCCGCACAGGCCCTGCAGGCCGCCGTCGCTCCGGCAGTACGCGGCGAGTACCGCCCGCGCCTCGTCGCCGTCGGCGCCCGCTTTCTTCGAGACCCGATCGACCACCGAGAGGATGGTCTTGCTGGCCGGCGCCTTGCGGGCGCCGCGGGGCAGGATGCCCAACCGCCGGAAGAAGCGGCGCACGTCCCCGTCCTGCGAAAACGTCTCGGCCGTCAGCGAAGCCACTGCGGGCGCCGTTGCCGAGACCTGTTCGGCGATCAACGGGTATCGAGTCGCCAGTTCTTCTGGAGTCATTTTCTCATTCTCCGCCGGTGAATGAGGATTCTAATTGCGCCCCCGCAACCTGTCAAGAACCGCCCCCCGGCGCTGCGGCGGCGCGGTGATGATGCGGCGTTGGAGCAGGGGGCTCCCGGACGCGATGCCAGCCCCGGAGGCGGCCGTCAACGGCCGCATGCCCGGCGGACATCATCGAGGAATGCGGCGGCCTCGTTTTCGGGCATGTCGCCGACACAAAACTGGAACCCGGTGCCGCCGATCTCGTCGCAGATATCGAGCACCTGCTGGGGCGACGCGCCGATCTGGCAGAGCTTGTCCGCGTCGCGGATGCGGCGGAGCACGTCGGGCCACTCGGCGGGCGGCGGGGAGCCGCCGCCGGGGACCCACTGGATGCCCTTGAGCGATTCGATCTCGAGCAGCGCATCGAGCTGGGGCAGTGCGCCCGGGCCGTCGAGGTGATAGAAGGCGTCGTCGAGGAACTCGCAGACGGAGGCGAGTTCGGGCACCAGGAACCGCCGCCCCATCTCGGGCGATATCATCGCCACGAAGTCGCATTGCAGCATGTACCCCCGATCTTTCGACCAGGTCCGAGCCCAGGGGGTGGTGCCCCGGCACCGGGGCCGGATGATCTCGTCGAGCCGGGTGTAGCACGTCCGCCAGGCATCCGAGATCCGCCGGGCAACCCGGTCGACTTCGTCCGGGGCTTCGATCAGGTCGAACAGCAGTCCCTCGGTCGTTCGCAGTGAAGCGAGCACATCGAGCGTTCCGCCCAGGTCGGCATGGCTGACTGCCACCATCCCATCCCAGTACTCGACTGCCGTCCGGGTCACCTCGACGACTCGCCGCCACCAGCGGTTCTCCGGGTCGAACTGAGGGTCGAGCTCGGCGATGGGGACGGGTTCGGGCGGTTCGAACCAGACGGTGTCCGGGCGGGGATTCACCCGGGCGCCGAGGAACCCGGCGAGCATGCCGGGCCCGAAGTTCACGAACAAGAACGGGAACCCGTCGGCCGGGAACCGCTGCCGCCGGATGACCTCGTGGAACAGGTCGCACAGTTCCTCCGGCGACTTGTCGGGATGGTTTGGAAGAAACCGGTTGACCTCGGGCGCGCCCGGCTCGGTGCAGGTCGTGTAGATGAGCGGTCGGTCGAGTTCGCCCGCCCACCACGCGGTGTAGTCCCGCTCGATCCGGTCCCAGTCTTCCCCGGTGAACCTTACATCCGGGCTCATCTAGAGAATCCTTCTCAGGTCGGCGAACATTTTGAGCCGGCGGCTCAGGCCTCGGGATCGGAGGATGCACATCAGGTAATGGGCGGCCGTCGGTGTCCGGCCATAACAGTTAACCCCCAGTATCCGACCGCACGACCGGTTGTTCGCCATGGGGACGATGTAGCCGGGATCGTGCGGCCTGTACGGGCCGGGGATTCTGCCTCGTTCGATGCGAAGGATGTTCCGGGCGGCCCGGGCGCCCTGGCTGAGTGCGAACTGGATCGACATCCGAAGCGGGCTGCCGTCGTGTACGAACAGCGCCGAGTCGCCCGCGGCGAACGTGCGTTCATCGACACGCAGGCACTGGTCCACCTCGAGCCGCCCCTGCTTGCTCTTCGGTACGTCGAGGTCCCGGACGAAATCGGGCGTGCGCACCCCGGCGGTCCAGATGACGGCGGCGTTATCGATCTGCTCGCCCGACGCCAGCCGGACCGAGCCATCGTCGATCTCATCGACCGTGTCTTCCAGCCGCAGTTCGACCCCGAACCGTTTCACGTTCTCGGTCACATATCGCTGGAACCG
>PUPC01000022.1 GCA_003553185.1 Planctomycetota bacterium
ACAGCGGGTCCGTGTGCGAGCCGGCCCGCTCCAGGGAGTTGAGGGCTATGTGTCGCGGCGCAAGGGCGTCCACCGGATCGTGGTCACAGTGGACCTTTTGGGCCAGGGTGTCGCCGCGGAGATCAACCCGGAATATCTGGAGCCAATTTGAACACGCGGTGAGTGAGTTCACTTGCTCCTTCGACAATGCTGACCGCACCTCGATTCGGCCCACAGTAGACAGCGCTGCCGGTGACCATTCTACGCCCAGGTCCACTCACAGAACCGATCGGACACCGGCACACATGCAGAATTGTCTTGACCCGCCCCCGGGTCCCCAACTATACTGTTTTCAGTGCAAAGCTGTTTTCGTGGTGAGCCATTGGTCGGGCGGGACGGTTTGTGCAACCGGTCCCGTCAGCAGAACGCATTCATGTGCTCTCTGGCGGACGGGGAAAACTGACCAATGATTGACTATCTGCTCATTTTAGGACTCGCACTGGTCTTCGGGCTGGCGTCCACAGAACTGGTACGCCGGCTCGGCCACCGTCTCGAGGTGATGGACCACCCGGACGGGTACCGCAAGGTACACCGCCAGCCGATTCCACGGATCGGCGGGCTCGCCATATTCGTCGCGTTCTTCGGGACGCTGACGGCTGGACTTCTCATCCGCGGCCAGGTTCTCCTCGACGGTCCGATCGGGCTGACCGAATTCGGCTGGATTATCGCCGGCGGACTTGCTGTCCTGCTCGTCGGACTGTGGGATGACGTCCGTGGGCTGAAGGCACACTGGAAACTCGTACTCCTCATCGTCATATCCGGTGCGATGTACGCCGGCGACTTCCGCATCGGCTGGATCAGCAACCCGTTCGGGGGGTACATCTACTTCGGCCTGTTCACACTGCCCGTCACTCTCTTCTGGTTCCTCGGCTGCATGAATACCATCAATTTCATTGACGGGCTCGACGGACTCGCCGCGGGGATCACCCTGCTCGTAGCCGGGACCATGCTCATCAGCGGGCTGCTCACCGGCCACACTCAGAACGCCGTCTTCGCCGCCGCCCTCATCGGCGTCACCGGCGCCTTTCTCGTGTTCAACTTCCACCCCGCATCCATATATCTCGGCGACTCAGGCAGCTACCTGCTCGGTTTTCTCATCGCATGCATCGGGCTGCTCGCCTCGCGAAAAGCCCATACCGTCGTCGCACTCGTCGTGCCCGTCACCGCGATGGGGCTACCCATATTCGACACCGCACTCGCTATACTCCGCCGTTGGGCACGAGCCGTGCCCGTCTTCTCCAGCGACCGGGGCCACATCCACCACAAGCTGCTCGAGATGGGGCTCGGCCACCGCCAGGCCGTGCTCGTGTTGTATGCCGCATGCCTTGCTCTCGCCGGCATCGCCGTCATAATGAATGCCAGCCGGGGCGAGAGAAGCATCGTCATCGTTCTCGTGTTGGCGCTGTGCGGGGCTCTCGTCGTCCGGCTGCTCGGTTGGAACGAAATCCTGCTCGCCCGTCAGCGCATCTCGAACGGGCTCGAACAGCGCAAACGGCGCGGGCACGGCAGTCGTATCGGGTACGAAGCTGTCGAACGCATGCGGCAGGCCGGAGACCTGGACACCGTGTGGGCCGCGTTCACCAGAGCCGCCGACGAGCTCGAGATCGACCACGCTCGGCTCACAATCCCCACCGCATCCGAAATGGCACCGATGGGGCCCGATAACGACACACTCGAGTGGACGCGCGAAGGAAGCGAGCTTACCGACGGAGAATCCATTGGGACTTGGGCGTTCGGTTGCCCACTCGTCTCCGACGGCGGGACGATGGTCGGCAAGCTAGATATCAAGAAAGCCACGGATGGTCAGCCGCTCGGACGGCACGTTCCCGAGACTCTCCAACTCATCACTGATGGGCTCACACAGAACCTCGGCCGATTCTGCGACGCAGACAGCGAAACGGGCGGAGAATCGACCGACAGTGCGAACGACGCGAAGAAGTAGCCGCCAATGGCAAGTGATCAATCCTCTTAATGACCTTCCGGCCCCGTAAGATGCACCGCTGCCGTCATGGAGTTTGACTCGGTCACCTCACCGTACATTTCTATGTACCACTGCCCGGTGGCCACATCCCCACTCGGAATGAGCGACCTCGCTCAGCAACGTGCAGGATCCCGCAACAGGACGGACGCCTATGAACCGCCAATCGAACACATTCACATCCACCATGACGGTCGATGAATCGGCCCCGGCCACCCCGTCAGAGGGAGTTCCCGAACTCATCATCGAGCCCCAGAAGGGGTGGATTCCTGTCCATTTCGGCGACCTGTGGCAGTATCGCGAGCTCCTGTATTTTCTTACCTGGCGCGATGTCAAAATCCGCTACAAGCAGACCGTATTCGGTTTCCTCTGGGCTTTCATCCAGCCGTTTTTCAAGATGGTCGTTTTCAGCGTAATCTTCGGCGGCCTGGCACAGATGGACTCCGAGGGCTTTCCGTACCCCATTTTCGTTTTCGCCGGCCTGCTCCCCTGGCAGTTCTTCTCCGAGGCGCTCTCTCGCAGCAGCAACAGCGTCGTCGGGAGTTCGAACCTAGTCACCAAGGTGTATTTCCCCCGGCTCGTCATCCCATTGGCCGCCGTGGGTGGATGTCTCGTCGATTTCGCCATCTCGTTCCTCGTCCTCGTCGGCTTGATGGCCTGGTACGGAATCGCTCCCGGCGTCGGGATGCTGCTGGTCGGCCCTCTGGTGATTTTAACCATCATAGCAGCCCTCGGGGCGGGCACACTCATCAGCGCTCTGAACGTCGCCTATCGCGACTTCCGATACGTCGTCCCATTCATGATCCAGATATGGATGTTCCTGACCCCCGTCATCTACTCCGTCGATATCATCCCCGAAGATTGGCAGTGGGCCCTCATGCTCAACCCGATGGCAGGGATAGTGGACGCCTACCGTTCGGCGATTCTCGGTAAGCCGTTCGACTGGTCGAATATCGCGATCTCCGCTGCCGTCGCATTCGTCCTTTTCTTCGTCGGCGCGGTCGTCTTCAGGCGCATCGAGCGGCGTTTCGCCGATATCATTTGACCCGCGATCCGTTATCCGTGACTCATTAATCGGGAATTGATGACCGTGACTGGTCAGTCAAACACGTCGACTCGCGAGAAAGCCGAGCCGTTTGAGGAGTTGAAGGCCTGGCAGGCATGCCGCGAAGTTCGTCTGTTCACCGCTGCCTTCGTGAAGACCTCGCCGAAGCGGCTGCTTCAACTATTTCAGGAATCCAGAACATCCCCTTAAAAAAACGTATAACCGTGCCCCATAAACCTCTCACCATCAATAGATAACGAACAACTATGTCTGCCCCAGCTATCCAAGTCGATAACCTGTCGAAGCTCTACCACATCGGCGCCCGCGAACGGTACCACACTTTCCGCGAGGCCATCATCGAGGCAGCCGCCGCTCCTTTGCGACGCCTCCGCAATTTCGGTCGTGCATCCAGTTCCGACAGCAACATCATCTGGGCGCTGAATAATGCTTCCTTTGAGGTCGAACCCGGCGAGGTCGTCGGCGTCATCGGTCGCAACGGCTCCGGAAAGAGCACTCTGCTCAAGATACTCTCACGCATCACCGAGCCAACGGAAGGCCGCGTCCACATGCGAGGGCGCGTCGGCTCGTTGCTCGAGGTCGGCACCGGCTTCCACCCCGAACTCACGGGTCGCGAAAACATCTATCTCAGCGGTGCCATCCTGGGCATGAAGCGGGCCGAGATAAACCATAAGTTCGATGAGATCGTCGATTTTTCCGGCGTCACAAAGTTCATCGATACCCCCGTCAAGCGATACTCAAGCGGTATGAAAGTCCGGCTCGGCTTTGCCGTCGCCGCCCACCTCGACCCCGAAATACTCCTTATCGACGAAGTCCTCGCCGTCGGCGACGCCGAGTTTCAGAACAAATGCCTGGGCAAGATGGACGATGTCGCCAAAAGCGGGCGAACCGTGCTCTTCGTAAGCCATAACATGGGCGCGATCGCGGACCTCTGTCCGAGGACGCTTCTGCTCTCCCGCGGCTCTCTCCAGGCCGACGGTTCGACACCAGACGTCGTGTCCGAATACCTGACGGTGGCCACGCCGGATGGATACGTCGATTTGCGCCACTGGGAATTAGAACGTTCCGGTGACGGCCCCATGCGGATTGAGGCCTTTGAGATACTCGACAGCAATGGGGCTCGAGCCGGACAAATTGAATGCGGGGAGCCGATTCGATTTCGCTTTTCGGTCCGTGGGAAACCGGGAGCGAGGTGCAATCTTTCGGTGGCAATCCGGGATATGATGGAACGAATTATCTACAATCCGAATACCAGGGACGACAAGGCCACGGTTACGCTCCCGGCTGAGCGTTCGGTGGTGGAGCTTTTCCTGCAAGACAACCGGCTCGCCAGAGGCGACTACTCCGCAAGTGTCTGGCTGGGAGATGCGATGAATGTCACTCATGACAGAGTGCATCATTGTCTGAAATTCAGGATTGAGGACTCGTCCCTGGGCCAGACACGCTCCAAGGGATTAGTGCGTACGAACGGGCAGTGGTCAGTTAAGCAGCGCGGCATATAAAAATCAGCAGGGATGATCGACCGTTCTCATAACAGGTGTGTGGGGGGATGCCGGGTTGCGAGAGTTTGGCCATCGCTGTTCGGCGGACAAGCGGTGTGAGCACGGCTCCAAATAATCGTGAGTGCGAGAATTTTCCGGTGCCGAATTCGTGACTGACATCTCAATTATTATCCGCGAAGCCGGCGAACGGACGCTCGCGCTGTGCCGGGCTCTGGCCGAGGCCGCGGTCGGATCGGAGCGAGTTGCGATCGTCTCCGAAGTACCGTCTGAAAAGGGGTTGCAACGTGTCTTCGAGCTCGGCAGCGAGATGGACACACCCTGGATTCTGGAGCTCGACGCTGATGTTCTGTTGAGAGGCGGAGCGGTGCAGGAGCTTGTCCATGTCGCGAACCAATTGGACGAAAATGTGTTTTTGGTGCAGGGTCAAATACTTGACAAGCTCTGTCAGGGCTTTCGCGATGCGGGCCAGCATCTCTACCGCACCTCCCTTTTAAGAACAGGATTGGCCTTCATCCCTCCTGAGGGGGAGTTCTTGCGCCCGGAAACACTGACATTTCAACGTATGAAGCTCGCTGGATTCCCCTTTTTGACGGTCTCGCATATTGTTACTGGGTTGCACGACCACGAGCAGTACCTGCGCGATGTGTGGCGAAAGGCGTTCTTCCACGCCGCGAAGCACTCGTTTTGGACACCCTATGTCCGCCCTATGTGGCGGCGGCTGGGACAGACAGAATCCGACTTCCGGGCGGCCCTGCTCGGGCTGGAGCGGGGACTGAACTCTAAAATGAAAGTAAGGCCTGACATCCGGCTGTTTGACCCGGGCGAAATCAACCGGCATTTGCTCGACCACGGGCTCGAGGAAAAGTCGGAACTTCCCGCAGACGCAATGACGCTGGAGGATGTGCGCCGGCAGATAGCCGAGTTCGTTCCGCCGCCGGAATACTGGAATCTGATGGCATCCTGGGGCGCACCTGCTCCAGAGAAAAGCGCCCCCGAGAAGATTCGCGACTTCGTCTCCGAGAAGGGCGTTTTGCGGCTCTTGCCCTGGCTGCTGGGCGCGGGCTTGACTCGAGTCGGACAGAAAATGAAGAATGCTGCCTCGTGACCGGAACGAATCGGATTATGATCTTTCCCGTAGTATATGGCACGGTAAGGGACAGCGAGATGTCGAGCCAAAGTGCACGAGCATTATTCGGAAGGTAGTCGCAGTATGCGCGTTGTTCACGTAAACACCTACGACAATCGCGGAGGGGCGGCCCGTGGAACATACCGCCTGCACTCAGGTCTGCGTCAACACGGGGTGGACTCACTGATGTTTGTTGCTGAAAAAGAAACCGACGACCCGAGTGTGTTTGCATTGGCCCCGTCAAAAGGGCTTCCGGGACGGCTAGCCCGTCGGGCCCGGAGAACGCTGCTTCGTCGAAGATTCGCACTCTACAGCAAAACCCGGCCCGCCGGTCTCTATCCGTTCAGCGATTGTCGAACGGAATATGGGCGGCTCTTGGTTCAACAACTGCCTCACGCTCAATTGTTGAACCTCCATTGGATCGCCGGCTTTCTGGACTATGGGACCTTTTTCAATAAAGTGGCGCAGCACACGCCCGTCGTGTGGACTCTCCGCGACATGAACGCCTTCACCGGCGGCTGTCATTACGCTATGGACTGTGAGAAATACACGCAGTCCTGCGGGGCATGCCCGCAACTGGGGTCGAGCAAACCAAACGATCTCTCTCACGCGATCTGGCGGCAGAAGAAGCGGGCTTTCGGAGCCGTGCCCGATGGCAAATTTCATATCATCGTTGTGAGCCAATGGATGGCGGAAGAGGTGCGGCGGAGTCCGCTCTTAGGCGACCGTCCTGTCTCCATCATCCCAAACGGTTTGGATGTCGATATCTTCAAACCCATCGACATGAGGTGTGCGCGGCTCGCGTTGGGAATACCGGAACATGACCGAGTTGTCCTTTTTGTGGGCCCGCTACATAACAAATGGAAGGGCTTTGACGATCTTCGGGAGGTACTGGGCCGCGAACCGGCTCTCGGGGATGTATTGCTCCTGTCCGCAGGGCACGGAGACCGTAACGTGGGCTGGAACGACCGCCATTTGCACCTGGGATACATCGATTACGACCGCCTGCTTGCCGCTGTGTACAGCGCCGCCGATTTGCTTGTGTTCCCAAGCCGGTACGATAACCTGCCCCACACGGTGATGGAATCAATGGCCTGCGGGACACCGGTCGTCGGATACGACGCGGGCGGCGTCCCCGATATGGTCCGCAACGACATCACCGGCGTCCTCGTCCCGCCCGGCGATGTCGCCGCCCTGGGCTCCATGATCGCTGAATTGCTGGAAGACGAACAGCGGCGCAACGACATGTCCAGAAATTGCCGTTCCATTGCAATTGAAGAGTACTCCCTGGCGATACAGGCGCGAAGATACCACGAGTTGTACCAGCAGGTTCTGGAAAGAGAGAACCCTCATTGAGTCCCTGTGCTGAAATTAAGGACTTGCCCCCAGCCCCCGCTGACAGGACCGGCTGGCCCTGGACGGAGGAGAGCCCGCAGCTTCCGGACACGATGCCCGACGGCAAGCCGTGGCCCCGAATCAGCATCGTCACGCCGTCCTACAACCAGGGCCAATTCATCGAGGAGACCATCCGCTCCGTTCTTCTCCAGAGCTATCCCGCCCTCGAATACATCATTATCGACGGCGGATCGACCGACAACACTGTGGAAATCATCGAGAAGTACTCGGACCGGCTGACCTATTGGGTTTCGGAGCCCGACCGCGGCCAGTCCCAAGCTATCAACAAGGGCTTCTCCCACGCCACCGGCGACATTTTCGGCTGGCTCAACAGCGATGACTTCCTGCTGCCGGGGGCGCTGGGGCACGTGGCCCGAAGCTTCAATGCCGGATGTGATGCCGTATCGGGCAATTGCTATTATGTCGATGAGTTGGGCCAACGTCTTAGACGCAGCATTCCAACCGAACCTACGGTGGAGGGGTTTCTTCAACGTTACAGCAATATCGTAGATCAACCGTCGACATTCTGGTCAAGGAGCATTTGGGAACAATGCGGCCCGTTGTCGGAGACGCTTCACTATTGTATGGACTACCATTTTTTTCTGAAGGTCGCGGCAGTTGCAAAGTGGACGCTCTGTCCTCATGACATTTCCGCCTTCAGGAGGCATGATCTTCAGAAAACAGGGACACTGGCCCAGAATCACTGTGAAAAGCCGGTAGCACTCGACGATTTTGGCCAATGTGGTTTATGCACCGGACGCTGGCACAATGCTCTTCAAAGAGCAAAGCGATGGGAAGGATGGCTTACATATTGGGAGGCACGAATGGCCATTGAGGGGCGCTCCGGAATCATAGGGTTGTTTATGGCCCCCGTGTACAACTGGCGCTGCCTGCTGATGGGACGCTATTATGATCGAACCGTCAGAGTTTTCCGGAACCGATTGAAGGCGGTCGTCCGCAAGCTGGTTGCTCGATTCTCGGGGGCTGGCTTCCCCTCGCCAGAGTAGATTACAGATGGCTATGGACCACGAGGAAACCAAGATACTCTGGCCACCGACCTGCCACGGCCGGTGGATCGCCCCGGAGTACGAAGAAGGGCTGGTATCCGTTATTATTCCGACCTATAACCGTGCCCACCGACTCATCGAAACCTTGGACAGCGTGTACATCCAGACCTACCGCCCGATCGAGGTAATCGTCGTCGATGATGGCTCGACCGACAACACCGCCGACGTGTTCGCCGGGTGGCAAGCGGAGAATTCGGATGACCCGAGCTTCAGAGTGGCCTTGTTCCGCCAGGAGAACAGGGGCGCGCCCACTGCCCGTAATCGCGGAGCCATCGAGTCGCGCGGAGAGTATCTCGACTTTTGGGACAGCGAAGACCTCATGCACCCGGAAAGAATCGAGAAGCAGGTTATTGCGTCGCAACGCCATAAGGCAGACGTTGTCGTCTGTGATGCGATATTCTTTCAGGATCAGCCGGGCGACATGGAGCAGGTATTCCCGCATGGGACCGAAATTGAATTGTCTGCGAGTGGAGGAGATGCCTTGGAAGCATGTTCGCTGGGGGCCGGTTGGAGTACTCTGGCCCCATTCTTTCGAAGAAAAGTCGTCCGTGAAGCAGGGCCATGGCGGGAAAGCTTGACCCAAACGGATGACTGTGAATTCAATTTTCGTGCGTGTATTTGTGCCGATACTGTTGCCGGATTGAGTTCGGTACTCGTCTTCATGCGTGCCCACACCGAACCGGGATGTATGTCGAGTGATCGTTCGGAGAAAGCTCTTTCCAGCAGGATCGAAGCATATACTGCCATTTACGATAACCTTATAAAATCCAGACGAATGAATCCGCCCGCGCAATCAGTTTTGTATTTCCTCTTTGCCGAGGCGATGACGTTAGCGTTGAAACAAGACTACCGGGATGTCGCTCTTCGTGCATGTCGCGCCGCAATTACCCTCACGCCCCCGGACCGGCGCTTACGGCGCATCGCATTCAGGGCATATCTGACACTCATCCCGCGGCTCAACGGACGAAGAGTCATCGGTGTCACCAAAATACTCCGCTTCGCCAACGAAATGGCACACGCGGTCGGACTGAAACGGACAGCCCCATCTTCTGGCCGCTAATCTGCCGTTACGAGCCCGCCGAGTCGGGCGTTATCCCTTTGGGGATCAAAATGATTGAAACCGACCAAGCCATTGATTTCTGGCCTCCGACCTGCCACGGCCGGTGGATTGACCCGAAACACGAATCGGGGCTGGTCAGCGTCATTATCCCGACGTATAACCGAGCACACCGGATCGTCGAGACCTTGGACAGCGTCAGAAATCAGACCTACCGCCCGCTTGAAGTACTCGTCGTCGATGATGGCTCCGCCGACGGCACACCTCGCGTTCTCGAAGAATGGCATAGTGGCCACCCCGACGACCCCGAGTTCACGCTTCGCACCTTCCGCCAGGAGAACAAAGGGGCCGCAGCCGCTCGGAATCGCGGTGCCATCGAGTCCCGCGGAGAATATCTACACTTCTGGGACTGCGAAGACGTCATGCATCCGGAAAAAATCGAAAAAAAGGTGGCTGCCGCCAAGGGGCATCAAGCCGACATCGTCGTGTGCGATGTGGGATACCTTAAGGACGTGCCGGGTGACATAGATAAAGTATTCAACTGTGGGACCAGGATTAAGAACTGTCTCGCTGTAACTGATGCGGTTGACGCGTGGATGTTGACGAGCGGATGGTGCACACTGGCCGTCCTGTTCCATAGAAATGTCGCCTGTGGCGCCGGCCCCTGGCGCGAGAGCTTGAGTCGGGCCGATGACTTCGAGTTTTCTTTCCGAGCGGCCATCTGTGCGAACACCGTAGCTGGTCTGGAAGAGGTCCTGTCTTTCGCACGTGCACACACCGAACCGGGGTGTATCTCAGGCGACAATTATTCGCTCTCCGGGTCCCGAAGCATGCTCGAGGCCTATACGGTCATTCGGCAGAATCTTATAGAATTGGAGCGGATGAGCCCGCTCGCACAACTTCGCTTGCATTGTAACTTCATCCACGTGATGAATGTCGCGCTGAAGGCCGGGGATCGGGATGTGGCTTTAAAAGCGTGCCGCGCCGCTTTGGAACTTACCCCCCCGCATCGTCCTTTCAGACGAGCCGCCTTGGGCCTGTACCTGGCTGTCATCCGGCGATTCAGTGGGCGGGCACTCCACGGTTTCAACATGATAGTGAATTCCATCAATTCAATGGCGCACGCCGTCCGCATTAAACGCCCTGTTTTTCAGACCGATGTTTCGCACAGACTGAACGCTGAAGACGGTTCGTTTCCGCCACAGGAAAGAGACGGACACAAGACAGAAACATGAAGAGCGGGTACGCTGAAAACCGCCTGTCCTCAACAGCGGAGCGGCGGGGGAACCCAGAGGATACCCGGAACGGCACATGAGAGCCCTGTTCGTATCACCGGCGGCGGATATCTATGGTTCGGAGCGGTCTATGCTGGAAGCCATCCGAACGATGGATCAGATTCACTGCGAAGTCGCATGTACCTTGGGCGGGAACTTGGAAGTTGAACTGCGACAACAGGATATCGCCGCCCATCACCTGCCGTTCACCGGGGCAAGCATCCGGCAGCGGCCGGACCAGCATTTGCGACTTTTCGCCCGATTTCAACAGGTGATCAAGCGGTCGAAACCCGATGTCGTGGTCATCAACCTCTCCGGCAATACCCCCGTCCTGTCGCTCGCCTGCATGGTTCGTCGGATTCCGCTGATCCGGTTTCAGCGATTCGAGTTCGGCCACCCCGGCCGATGGATCGACAGGTTTTGTCTGCGACGGGCTTCCGCCATCATCAGCGTTTCCCGACACGTACAGGCCCAGGTCGAACGCTGGATGAATTCGAACCACTCCGACAGGGTGCATTATTTATGCGAGCCCCAGCCGCTGCCCGCGCTTGCGGAACCAGTTCCCTCGAAGCGGCGGAAGTCATCAGGTTTGCCGGAAGTGCCCCATCTCGGGTTTGTCGGCAGACTGCATCGCCTGAAACGTGTTGAAACATTCATCCAGGCCATACCATTCGTACGGGACCGCTTTCCCGACGTTCGAGCGCTTATCATCGGCGGCCATGATGGCGGGCCGGATGGCCGAGCATACGCCGGGGAACTTCTCGATATCGCGGAACGCTCGAAGTGCCCCGACGCCGTGTCGTTCCTCGGGTACAGGAACGATGTCCTGGAACTGGTGGCCGCCTGCGATCTGATCGTGCTGCCCAGTCAGACGGAATCTTTCGGCCGAGCCCTGGCCGAGGCGTGGTCGGTCGGAGTCCCGACCATCGCGGCAGATATAAGTGCCTGCCGCGAGATTACGGAAGCATCGGGCGGTGGCCTACTCTTCCCGCCCGGGGACCCCGCAGAACTCGCTGCCCGGATCGTCGAGTTGCTCGAAGCGCCCGACCGAGCGCGCAAGATGGGCCGGCAGGGACGCGACTGGGTCGCTCGCGAATGCGACCCTGCAAGCTACGGCCGCCGGCTGGAGGAGGTCCTTTTGCAAGTGGTCCGAGCGGAACCGCAGCCGCATAGATAAACGGAAGGCGTTGCATGAACGTCACATGGGTGACGAGCAGTCTGGCTGGCGGCGGCGTACACGTTGTGTGCGAGAACGCTGCCAAGGCCGTGGCGGGGCTAACCGACTGGAATGTCAACCTGGCCTACTCCAGTCTCTGTGGTCACGAGGCGCCGGTGTTGCCTGGGGTTCACACGCACGATCTGGACATTCTTAATGGCGATCTTCGTTCCGCCGCGAACACGTTCCACGACTGGCTGCAAAAACACCCACAAGATGTGCTGCTGATGAATGACGAATCGTTCCTCGAACCGTACTGGCCGTATGTGCCGCCCGGCGTCGCCGTGATCGCCGTGTTGCACGAGGTAGGGTACGCCTGGACACGGAGCGTCTTCGATTACCGCGATGCACTTGACGGTGTAGTGACCGTGGGCCACCACATCGAGAAGCTGGTCCGGGATAAAATGCCAGAGTGGCCCGGAGAGGTCCGAACTATATGGAACGGACTGCACTATCCACCGACCGGGCCTCGGCTCCCCCATGCCCGGCCCCTGAATCTCACATTTGTCGGCAGAATCTCGCGGGAAAAGGGATCGAGCGACCTCGCGTCGGTCCTCAGGCACCTGGCCGACCTCGAGGTCCCCGCACGGCTCACCGTCATCGGCGGTCATTCTGAATCGCTGGAGAAGGCGTTCCGGAAGGCAGGCGTCGCGTCGAGTGTCTGTTGGGCCGGGGTATTGCCCCGGGAGGAAGTGTTCCAGCAACTCGAACGAAGCGATGTGTTCCTTATGCCCAGCCGCTATGAGCCCTTCGGCCTGGTGACGATCGAGGCGATGGCTATGGGGTCTGTGCCGGTAGGGTATCTCGAATCTGGCGGCCCGGAAGAGGTTATCGAACATGAGAACACAGGCCTTCTTGTCCCGTTAGGTAATACTCGCCAAATGGCCAAAGCCGTCGAGCAGTTGCACCAAAACCGAGAAGAAATGGCATCGATGGCGAATGCCGCTATGCAACGGGCACGCGGTGTTTTTTCAGCCGAACGAATGGGCGAAAAATACGTGGCATTCCTGCGTTCCGTCGTCGAGGGACGGGGCACGCCACAACGGAAGAATTTCAGCAATTTTGTCGTACCTAGGCGGCGCACACGGCTTTATGCTCGGTTCTGCCCACGGCCGGTACGCCGGTTATTGGGCCGATTCCTGCATGGCAGCCCCTACTTAGCTAATCGCTTGCGCAAGTGGCGCGGGCGGTGAGATTGGTCGGCCGCCTGTCCGCCGACCGATCGCTGCTCGCCGACATTGCTCGGACAACCCGCGAACGCTGCACAAACGGATCCGTCGAGGCATGATGACTCCCGCAGAGAACCCCAATACGCCTTCTGAGCCATCCCTGACCGCCCGCGTGGTCAAGGGCGGTACGTGGGTCTTCGCCGGCAAGATTGCCGGGCGCGGCCTCACAATGGTCAAGATCCTTGTGCTCGCCCGACTGCTCGCGCCTGAGGACTTCGGCCTGTTTGGCATCGCCATGCTCGCCATGGCCACCATCGGTACGTTCACCAAGACCGGCTTCGACGCCGCGCTCGTCCAGCGGCGAGACGACGCCCGCGCCCACCTCGACACCGCATGGACCGTCCAGATCATTCGCGGCCTCGTACTCGCCTCCCTACTCTTTGCCGCCGCTCCGCTCGTTGGCTGGTTTTTCGAGGAACCCCGAGCCATACCACTCCTTCGCGTCCTGTGCCTCTCCAAGGTCGTCGGGGCTTTTAAAAACATCGGCACCATTTACTGGCGCAAGGAAATCGAGTTCCACAAGCAGGTGATATACAGCTTCGCTACCTCGTTCGTGACCACCGCCATCGGGATCACCCTCGCCTTCGCCCTCCGAAACGTCTGGGCGCTCGTATGGGCATCGCTGGGCGGGTCCATCACAGAGATCGTCCTCAGCTACGCCATGCACCCCTACCGTCCGCGCATCAATTGGAACACGGAACAAGCCCGCGAACTCTTCGGCTTCGGGCGATGGGTGCTGGGGTCTTCCGTGCTGATCTTTCTTATTACCCACGGTGATGACGCATTCCTGGCCAAGGTGCTTGGGGTGACCGCACTCGGTATCTACCAGCTCGCCTACCGGATATCGAACCTGGCCGCTACAGAAATCACACATACGCTTTCATCGGTGCTGTTCCCCGCCTACTCAAAGCTCCAGGAGGATCAGCCGCGCTTCCGTAATGTTTACTTGCGCGCGCTGGCAACAACGCTGCTGTTTTCTGCTCCGATGGCTGCCGGGACAGCAGCCGCGGCACCGCTGCTCGTGCCCGTTCTCCTGGGGCCACAATGGGCCGCGAGCATCCTGCCCATTCAGATATTGGCTGCCTATGGCTTCTGTCGCTCTTGGGCCGCCACTGTCGGCCCCGTCTTTTACGCAAGTGGGCAGCCGAAAGAGCAAACGCGCGTGGCACTTATTCAGTTGGTCGTCCTGGCAATCCTCATATGGCCGCTAACTGCAGCGTTCAGGGTGCCTGGAACATGCCTTGCGGTAACGATGTCCATGATGACAGCACTCCTGTATTCCCAGAAGCAGGTTGCAAACATTCTCTCCTGCAACGCGATCCAACTGCTGAGAAGCGTAGGCGCACCCGTAGTGGCTTCGGCGGCAACGGGTGCGGTTGTGTCCCTGCTGGCCTATACATTTCCTGCCAGCGCAATTGCCCTTACCATCGTTGTTTTGGTGGGAATTGTTGCCTACGCAATCTTTCTGCCCATTTTCGGAGCAATAATCAGGCCACCAGTCCGGCTTCAGCTGAGGTCTTTGATCTCTGTCTTCAAGCC
>PUPC01000001.1 GCA_003553185.1 Planctomycetota bacterium
ACCACGAGCCGGGCGATGAGATCGCCCCGGCCGAGGCGGTCGTCAATCCCAAGCTGACCGGCAGCATGTACCCCTTCCGCGAGCTTGCCGGAGTCGGCGTGGCGTTCAAGCTCGCGTGGGCTCTGGCCGAGCGATTCGCGCCCGGCGGGCGGATGTCCGATGAGTTCCGGGCGTTTCTGCTCCAGTCGCTGGGCCTGGTGGCCTTGGGAACAATTGCGGACGTTGTGCCGCTCGTCGACGAGAACCGCGTCCTGGCCGTCTATGGGTTGAAGATGCTGCAGCAGACGACTGATCCCGGCCTCCGCGCCTTGATCGAGACGGCCCGGATACGCGGGGGGGCGCTGAACGCCCGCGACGTCGCCTTCGGCCTGGCACCGCGGCTGAATGCCGCAGGCCGGATGGCTGCCCCGCGGTTGGCGGCCGAACTGCTGATCACCGACGACTTGCATCATGCCCGGAAGATAGCAGCCGCCCTCGAGGAACATAACACGGCGCGTCGGAAACTGCAGAAGGAGACCGCCGAGCAAGCTCGCCGGATGTTCCTCGAACAGGATAACGCCGACTCCTCCCGGGTGATCGTGCTCCAGCGCGAGGGCTGGCACGCCGGCGTCATCGGTATCGTGGCGTCCCGGCTGGTCGAAGAGTTCGGCCGCCCGACGGCGCTGGTTGCGGTCGAGGGCAAGACGGGCCGGGGGTCGGCCCGATCCGTCCACGGCTTCCACCTGTTCAATGCGATGGGCGGCTTTCGAGATCGGCTCATCAGCTTCGGCGGCCACGAGGCGGCGGCGGGGTTCGAGATCGCCACGGAGGACGTGCCGGAGCTGCGCGAGTATCTCGAAGAAGTCGCTGCGAGCCACTCCCCGGAGACGTTCACGCCGGCCCTCGAGATCGACGCCGAGGTTCGGCTCGCCGACATTTCGGAACGGCTGATCAGCGAACTGGAGCGGCTCGCACCACACGGGGCGGCCAATCATCGGCCGGTGCTCGCCGTACAGGATGTGCAGGTCGCCGGCAAGCCCCGCCTGATGGGGATGAAAGCCCAACATGTATCGTTTTACGTCAGCGACGGAGAGAGCAGTTTTCGGGCCGTCGCGTTCGGCATGGGCGAGCGGCTGTACGACTCGATCATGTCCGGCAAGCGCGAGCTGTCGCTCGCGTTTTCGCCCCGCATCGACACCTGGTCGGGGTCCGGTGACGTGGAATTACATGTCAAGGACGCTCGTTTTCCTGAGTAACAGATGAGGTGTAACATGGCAGTAAGCAAGCCGGTAAAGGCCTGCCTGGTCGGGATTGGTGGCTACGGAAGAACTTACCTGCGTGCCTTCGACGAGTTACGTGAGGACGGCTTGGCCGAGCTGACCGCCATCGTCGTTCGGAATCCCGCCAAGTACCGGGAACAGGTGCAGCAACTCAAAGACCAGGGCGTACGTTGTTTCCAGCGTTACGACGAGGCCCTGTCCGATGGCGGCTTCGATTTCGTGGCTCTGTGTGTGCCCCTGCAACTGCACCGGGCGATGACCATCGACGCCCTGGAGGCGGGCTTCCCCGTCCTCTGTGAGAAGAGTGCCGCACCGACTGTGCAGGATGTCCGGGCGATGATGGAAGCGCAGGACCGGACGAAGCTGCCCGTTGATATCGCCTACAACATGCAGAACTCCAGTTCGCTTCGAGCCCTTCAGAAGGCGTTGATCGGCGGATGCATCGGGCAGGTGCGGGACATCGTCGTCCGCGGCGCTTGGCACCGTACCGACCAGTACTACCAGCGGTCACGGTGGGCAGGCCGGGCCAAGGTCAACGATGCCTGGACGCTCGACGGCCCCGTAAACAACCCGCTGGCCCACTACCTGTTCGCGGGCCTGTTCCTCGGCTCGTCCAGCGAGGGGCACGTCGGTGGCCCGCAGCAGGTGCGGGGCGAATTGTATCGCGCACGGCCGACCATCGAGGGCGAGGATACCGCCTGCATCGAGGCGACGCTAGACAGCGGAGCGACCGTGTACTATTACGTGACCCTCGTCGCACCCAGCGATAACCCATATCGGCAGGTCACCATCGATATCCTGGGCGATGACGGATCCGTTACCTGGAAGGCCGGAGCCAACGAATCCCCGATTCTGGCAACACTAGCCGACGGGAGCTCGGTGGAAATCGAGCACGAGGAGCATCCCGGCTCGACAAAGCGGGCGGTAGCCAATTTTGCCCGTTACCTGGTGGACGAGAGCGATGTGTTGTACTCGCCTCTTTGCGATTCGCTGCGGTTCGCCCGAGTATCCAACGGTGCGTTCGATTCCGCCCGCCAGGTTCAACAGATTCCGGCTGATTATGTTGACGAGCAGGAGGTCCCCTCCAACAAGAGCCGCCCCGGCGGAGACAAGCCGACAACAAAGGCCTATTACTTGAATGACATTATCGATATGATGAAGATGGCGGGCGATCGTGGTCTCCTGTGGAGCGACGCCGGGGTGCCCTGGGCCGCACAAACGGAGCCGCTCTTCGTCGGAGATTACGACCACTTTCCGCAAGCTTTC
The DNA here is from genome assembly GCA_003553185.1 of Planctomycetota bacterium. Lineage (GTDB taxonomy): Bacteria > Planctomycetota > PUPC01 > PUPC01 > PUPC01 > PUPC01. Next base: position 2,526 of record PUPC01000001.1, read on the forward strand.
AAGCCAGCCAAGTTGCCTTGGGATTGAGGCCGGCCGCTGGTTGAACGCGACAGGTCGTTGAGCAGCCGGACACATCAAGATTCGCAGTCGTTGGAGATTGGTCCGGCCACAGGAAACCGGAGGGCTGTCTCTTGCTCATCCCAGCGTGCTTATCACTGCTCTTTCTAGCCGCCCCCGCCGAGCCCCCCGCCCTGTCCATCCCGCGGGCTCGACAGGCCATCGTCCGGGAGCTTTCCCAACAGGCCTTTGTTCGACTCGGGCTGGGTGACGGCCGGGGAGCGGCCCGGGCGGTCAGTGCCCTTGCGGCGGTGGCTGCGGGACCTGGGGAACTCTCCGATCCGGCGTTCGAGTTGCTCGACCTCTATACCAATGCCGACCTGCCCCCCGACCTTCGCAGCCGGCTTATCGGCAAAGATGAAGCCGCTTTTCGGGAGGCGGCGGACGAGCTGACGGGCGCCCTGGATGCGATCACCGGGGACCACACATTGCCCGAGGATATCGCCCGGCCTGTAGTCCTCGGTGCGGATTCGGGCTGCCCGTTCCGCCGGGCGCGGGCCTTTGCAGAAGGTCCGGACGGCGAGATTGTCATCCTCGATGAAGGAGCCGCGGTATTCGACGGTGAGGGGTGGCAGGCGATTCCGCCCCACGCGCTGCCTGTCCCGACGCCGGTCCGGGCGCTCTATGTTGATGAAGGCGGGCGCACCTGGCTGGGCAGTGTGACCGCCGAGAGGTCGGGCAATCGGCT
>PUPC01000311.1 GCA_003553185.1 Planctomycetota bacterium
CCGGCGGCGGGTCCAGAGGGCCGCGAGGCGGCTATGACTGATGCGGACGCGGAGCCGGGCGACGCCGTTTCACCGGTTCGGGGGGACCGCGTGGTCGAGCCGGGCCGCCTGATAAGCCACGTCGGGCTGTCGGAACTGGCTGGCCCGCCGGCCCGCGGGCCGGTTGCCGCGACCGGCCCGACGGTCGATGCCGCACTCGGTACCCCGAGCGTGTCGACTGAGCCGGAGCCGACCGGCCGTGCCGATCCGATCCAGGTGACGGGGTCCCGCCGCCGCGCCGAGACCGCCGCCGCCGACCGACCGCGCCCGGCGGCCTCGCCGGTCGGCCCGGACGATGACGAGACGCCGTCGCCCACCCGCCAGTTGGAGCGTGTGCTGGACCGGCCCACCCCGGTCGATCTGGCCCGGGAGAGAGCGGACCGGGGTCCCGCCGCCGGGCCGTCGGCCCGGCGGGGCGCCATCGGGACCATCGAGTTCCCGCTCGTCCGATACGACGGCGACTGGGATTGCGACAAGACGGCGATGCCCAGTCTCGCCTTCCAGCTCCAGCGACGGGCCGGCGTCATCCTGCACACGAGTACGAAAGTCATTGACATCACCGACGAGCGGCTGCACGACCAGCCGTTCTTCTTTATGACCGGACACCTCGACTTCCAGTTCAGCGACGAGGAGATCAAGGCCCTGCGCGAGTACATCGCCGGCGGCGGCTCCATCTGGATCAACGACAGCACGCACGAGGATGACGAGACCTACGACCGGGCCGTGCGGCGCGAGCTGAAGCGACTCATGCCCGACCACGAACTGACCCAAATCCGCCCGCCCGACCATCCGGTGTTCAGCACCGGTTACGACCTGACCGAGGGCTTCCGGGGCTACACCGTCCCGCCCGGCGACAAGTACCGGTCGGACTACCTCGAGGGCATCAACGTGGACGGCCGGACGGCCATCCTCTACACCCGGAACGACTACGGCGACGGGCTGGGGATCGACCCCCACACCGCCCCTCTGATGCCGTCTCTGACCGACCTGTCGCCCGAGGACATGCTCGAAGGGTCGTCCCGGATGGGGATCAACATCGCCCTCTACTTCTTGCGCGACCGGCTGGGCGAGCGGAACATCCGGGAGGTCTCCCGTACCGTCCGGGAGCATACGGCGCGCGAGGAACGCAGGGAACGCACGACCATCGAGACGGCCGGTTACGAGACGTTCGAAGACTTCACCGGCGAGCCCGACTGGGACCTCGAGGAGTGGGGCGATCCCGCCCAGGTGGAGATCGCCGAAGGCCCGGACGACGACGGGCACCTGACCGCCCGCTTCGAGGTCGGCGAGGAGAGGAAGGTGGTCGTGTCCCGCGACCTGCCGGAGGCGGCCGATTTCTCCGGGTATAACGCCATTGTGATGGACATCACGAGCGAGATGCCGGCCGGCGCCCGGCTGGCCGTGGGGCTGAACACCATGCCGGGCTGGGAATACGCCGAGTCGCCGCCGGCGTTCATCCGCCCCGGCGAGAACCGGAACGTGGTCATCCGGCTCGACGGGTCGAATTTCAAGACCGAGGCGAGCGACTGGGAGTTTACCGAACCGGCGGAAAACCTCGACGCGGTCCGGAAGATCGCGCTCCTGGTCTATCCCATCCGAGACGGCGCGATTCGCATCCACAACATCCGGCTGGCCCGGTTCGAAAAAGCAGCGGAGGAAGACCGATGACGGCCGGGCCGGGAAGGGGGCTGGATTGACGGACAAGACGCGGAACCGATTCGACCTCAAGGGCAAGCTGGCGATAGTCACCGGTGCGAGCCGGGGGCTGGGCCGGGCGATGGCCGTCGCCCTGGCCGAGCACGGGGCCGACCTCGTGCTCGTCGCACGCTCGGAAAAGGGGCTGGACCAGACGGCCGACGCGGTCACCGAGCTCGGCCGCGAGGCGGTCGTATGCCCGTTCAACCTGGCGAATGCCGAGTCCGTTCCGGACCTGATGGACGCCATCGAGAAGGAGGCCGGCCTGCCGGGCATCCTGGTCAACAACGCGGGGACGACCCGCCGCGCCCCGGCCACCGAGCTGGAGCTGGCCGACTGGGACGCGGTGATGCGGGTGAACGTCCGCGGCCTGTTCGCTCTGTCCCGCGAGCTCGCCCGGCGGCTGATGGCCCGGGAACGGCGCGGCAAGATCGTCAACATCGCGTCCCTGATGAGCCGGGTGGCCCGGCCGGGCACGACCGCCTACGCGGCGAGCAAGGGCGCGGTGGCGATGCTCACCCGCTCGCTGGCCGTCGAGTGGGCCGCGCACGGAATCAACGTGAACGCGATCGGACCCGGCTACTTCAAGACGGAGCTGACCAGGCCGGTCTATGAGGACGAAGCGTTCAGCCGGTGGGTGCGGCAGAACACCCCGATGGGCCGGTGGGGCGAGCCGGATGACCTGGCGGGCGCCGTGGTGTTCCTCGCCTCGCCGGCGTCGGACTTCGTGACCGGGCAGATTCTCTACGTCGACGGCGGCTGGCTCTCGCTGGTCTGACCGGCGAGCGAGTCGTACAGCTCGGCATATCGCCGCACCATCTTCTCCACGTCATATTCCCGCCGGGCGCGGGCACGGGCTCGCTCGACCATCTCGGTCGGTCGGTGCGCCAGGATGTCGGCGACGGCCTCGGCGAGTTTGTCGGGCCGACGCGGGGGAACGAGCCGGCCCACCGGCCCCTCGGGCTCGCCCACGCCGAGCACCTCGGGCAGCGAGTCCACCGCCGACGCGACCACCGGCACCCCCGCCGCCATCGCCTCGGCCGCAGTCAGCCCGAAGCCCTCGTAGATGGAGGGCATCGCGAACACGTCGAAGGCGTGGATCAGGTCGGGCACGTCGTCCCGCCGGCCGAGCAGGTGGATGCGGTCCGGACAGGCGGTCTCGGCGGCGAGCGTCTCGAGCGAGCGGCGTGTCGGCCCGTCGCCGGCGATAACCAGGTGCAGCGCGTCGTCATCGCCCGCCAGTTTGGCGAACGCGGGGATGAGGTAGCGGTAGCCCTTCTGCCGGTCGAGCCGGCCGACGCCCCCGATGATCCGGGCGTCCCGGTCGATGTCCAGCTCGGCCCGGACGGTCTCCGGCGGCCGGCTCGGCTCGGCGAATCGCCGGATGTCGATCCCGTTGGAGATGACGGAGAACCGGCTCTCGGGCAGGCGGGTTTTTCGGGCCTGGAATTCGAGGGTGGCCCGTGAGACGCAGACGGTGAGTTCACCCAGTGGATCGGTCCACCGTTCGAGCCAGAACCGCCACGGTCGCCACCTCCGCTCGGAGATGTGGACGGTCGATATGATGTGGTCGATCCCGGCCCGGCTGCCCATCCGCCGCCCGAGGATGTTGGCGTGGAACATATGGCAGTGGAGCACGTCGGGCCGGCGGCTTTCGAGGATGCTCTTCAGCCGGGCGGCGCGGCGGAGCTGCCACTTGTGGTCCAGCCCGAGCGAGAGGACCTCGATCCCGGCGTCGCCCAGCCGGTCGGCGAACACGCCCCGCTCGCCGGTCGGCTCGAGGATGGAGCAGACGGCGGTGCGGAAGCGAGCGGGGTCGAGCCGGGTGGCGATCTCGTACACGACCTGTTCGGCTCCGCCCTGCCCCAGTCCGGTGATCAGGTGAAGGATGTCCATCGGGCGGTGCTCCTCGGCGTCTGTCTGCGGCCGGCCGTCAATTCCCACCGGGGCCGGTCGGCTCTCGCTTTCGGCGGAAGAACTCGGTCAGCACTCGGCCGCACTCGTCGGCGAGCACGCCGGCGCGGACCTCGACGCGGTGGTTGAGCCGTTCGTCCCGGGGGATGTCGTAGAGCGAGCCGACGGCCCCCGCCTTCGGGTCGGTCGCTCCGTACACGAGCCGGGGGATGCGTGCCAGGACGACCGCCCCGGCGCACATGGCGCACGGTTCGAGCGTGACGTACATCGTACATCGCTCGAACCGCCAGTTCCCGACATATTCGGCCGCCTGGGTGATCGCGATCATCTCGGCGTGCGCGGTCGGGTCGTGGAGCAGCTCGCGCTGGTTGTGTGCCCGGGCGATGATGCGGCCGTCACGGACGATGACCGCCCCGACCGGCACCTCGTCGGCCTCCAGGGCGTCCATCGCCTGGCGGAGTGCCTCGGCCATGTACCGCTGGTCTGTCTGGTCGTTCTCCACGGGCGTTCCCGAATGGGGTTGCGGTCTCTCGGACGGTCACGAGCTGGCGTCGACGTAGCGCATCCGCAGGTCGTACAGCGCGTTCTGGAGCATGTTGTCTTCTTCGTCGGTCAGGTTGCCCTGGGTCTTGTCGGCGAGGACCTGGAGCATGTCGATGCTGAACTTGGCGGCGTCCAGGTCGCTCTCCTGCTGGCCGGTGGCCGGGTTCTGTATGTCGCCCATCGCGATGAGTGCCTGGACCGTGAACGACGAGACGATGAGCGGGAACGAGGGTTTTTCGGCCGCTTCGGGCGGCATGCCCTGCTGAGCCAGCTTTTCCTTCTCTTCCTGTGCCCGTTTTTTCCATTCGTGGTCGACTTTTTTGTCGCTCATGCTTGGTCTCCGGTTGTAGAACGGTCGGGTGTCATCCTCGGTCAGTTATCGATAAAGAACGGGTTGGTCTCTCGTTCCTCGCGGATGGTGGTGTGGAGGCCGTGTCCGGGCAGCACCACGGTGTCGTCGGGCAATGTGAGCAGTTTGTCCCGGATGCTTTGAATCAGCATGTCGTGGTCGCCGCCGGGCAGGTCGCTCCGGCCGATCCCGCCCGCGAACAGGGCGTCCCCGGAGAATACCATCCCCGCGACAGTCTCGGAGCCCGGCCAGTAGAGAGCGATCCCACCGGGGGTATGCCCGGGCAGATGGATGACTCTGAAGCTCTGCTCGCCCAGCCGCAGCTCGTCGCCCTCCTTGAGCAGCCGATCGGCGGGCGGCGACGTGATCCGGCCCCCGAAGAACAGCGACAGGTTCTTCTTCGGTGCCTCGAGCATCGGCGCGTCCTTCTCGTGAATACACAGGTCGGCCTCGGGGTAGAGCTCTTTGAGCCGGGCGTTCGCCTCGATGTGATCGGCGTGGCCGTGGGTGTTGACGATGTATCGCGGATCGCCCGCAGTCATCCTGACGGACTCGACGATGATGTCCGGGCTGCCGCCGGGGTCGACGATCATCAGTTCGTCGGTCGCCTTGTCGCATACTATATAGCAGCCCGCCTGCATCGAGCCGACGGTCAGGGCATCCAGCCGCAGCGGGCGTTGGTCTTCGATCGGGTCCACCTGGTCCTCCTTTGCAGTTCTTGTCGAACCGTCTATTCTGGCAGTTTTGCCGGTCATTTCAAGTGCGGCGGCGGCAAACAGGCCCCCTGTGATTGCGACGGCGGGGGGGCTGGGCTATAATAGCTGGACTGGATTGCGAGGGGTTATGTCGACAACCGGGCCGGGCAGGAAACAGGTCTGACGGGATTATGAAGCTGACACGTCTGACGGTTCGCGAATACGCCGAAAGCTTGGCCATCGCCTTCATCCTGGCCATGGTCATCCGGCATTACGGCGTCGAGCTGTTCCGGATCCCCACCTCATCGATGCAGCCGACCCTGCACGGCAGCCGGGTCCACGGCGACCGGATTATGGTGAATAAGTTCCGGTTCGACCTGCAGCCGCCACAGCAATGGGACATCGTCGTGTTCAAGATCGACGAGAACCGGATCCACTATTTCAGGGACAACGAGCATCCCGACCTTGGGGAGCCCGGGCCGCTGCCAAACCAAATCCGGGTCCGGCCGAACGGGTTGATCGACTACGATGCGAGCGCTCGGTATGTGAATTACGTCAAACGGCTGGTCGGGCTGCCCGGCCAGACGGTGGAGCTCAGAAACGGCAACGTGTTCATCGACGGCTCCATCTCGCGGAAATCGGGCGCCGTGCTCGACGCCCTGATGGTGCCGGTCACGAACGACGACCTGCTGGAAGAGGAGAACATGACGCTGGCCGACCGGTGGGCACGGACCGGATCGGTGTCCTTCGAGGAGAACGCGGCGACGCTTCGGGCGGCCGGATCGGCCGAGATGGCCGCCCTGCAGTATCGCGAGCGGATCTTGGACTGGGTCGAATCGGACCCCCAGACCAGTCTCACCCGGCGCCAGCGGGGGCTGCTCAATGTGGTCGGCGACCTCCGAATCGCGTTCCGGTTCCGGCACCTCTCCGGCGACGGGACGCTTCTCGCCCGGTTGAGCGATGACGGGAACGAGTACGCCGCATCGATTCCGCTCGGACCGGCGGGCGTCGCCCGACTCTTGCGCAACGGCGAGGAGGTGGCCCGGCAGGGGTTCGGGGCGACGGACGCACATCGGCTCGAGTTCTCGAAAGTCGATGCGCGCCTGACCGTGAAAATCGACGGCCTGACGCTGCTCGAGCACGACCTCGAATGCCCGACCAAGGTCACGGCGGAAGGTGCCCGGAGCCGCCCTCCGACCGAGCTCAGCAAGGCGGGAGTCGCTGTGGAAGCGGCCGACGTGGCCGTCGAAGACGTTCGTCTGTGCCGCGACATCTATTATACATCCACACGGCACACCCCCACGTTCGGGGTGGACGAGCCGTTTACGCTGGGCGCCGACGAGTATTACATGCTGGGCGACAACAGCCCGAACAGTTTCGACAGCCGGCAATGGGGTGTGGTCAAGGAGTCCCACCTCATCGGGAAGGCCTTCTTCGTGTTGTGGCCCATCCCCCGCTGGCAACTTATTCGCTGAGGGACGCGATGGCACTGCTGGAAGTGAAGAATCTGGTGAAGCGATACGGCCACAAGACGGTGGTCAACGACGTCTCCCTGTCGCTGGACCCCGGCCAGGTGGTCGGGCTGCTCGGTCCGAACGGGGCGGGCAAGACCACGTCGTTTCGGATGACCGTGGGGATGATCACCCCCGACGCCGGGTCGGTGTACCTCGACGGCCAGGACGTGACCCATCTGCCGATGTACATCCGCGCCCAGCGCGGGCTGGGATACCTGTCGCAGCAGCCGTCGGTCTTCCAGCGGATGACCGTGCTCGATAATGTGATCGCCATCGTCGAGATGCTGGACATCCCGCGCGAGGAGCACGAGGAGTACAGCCGCTCGATTATCGAGGAGTTCGGCCTGGAAGGGCTGGCCGACTCGATGGCGATGAACCTGTCGGGCGGGGAGCGGCGCCGGCTCGAGATCGCTCGGGCGCTCGTCACCCGGCCCTCCGTCGTGATGCTCGACGAACCGTTCTCCGGCGTCGACCCAAAGAAGGTGTCGGACATCAAGGGGATGATCGTCAACATGCGCGACCGGGGCATGGGCGTCCTGCTGACCGACCATAACGTTCGAGATACGCTTTCGATCACCGACCGAACGTACATCATCGACGAGGGCGTGATCCTTATGCACGGCTCCCCCGACGAGGTGGTGACGGACAAGACCGTCCGCAGCCGATACCTCGGGGACGACTTCCGGATGTGAACGGATTGCACGTGGGCGACATCATCACCGATCAAGACGACCTGGCCCGCAGGGTCGAGCCCCTGCGCAAGAGCGGCAACCTCGTGCTCGCCGACGGGGCGTTCGACATCATCCATCCCGGACACATCAGCTTCCTCGAGGCGGCCCGGAACACAGGCGACGTCCTGGTCGTGGCCCTGCATGCCGACGAGGTCGTCCGCTCGAACAAAGGCCGGGACCGCCCGCTGAACACCTGGGAGGACCGGGCCCGGGTGCTGGCCGCCCTCGGCCCGGTCGACGTGGTGACCAGCCAGCACGATCGGCTGCCCGACGAATTGATCCGGCGGCTCCGGCCCGATGTGTTCGCCCGGGGGACCGACTTCGTCGAGTCGAACGTCCGGGAAAAGAACCTGGTCGAGTCGCTCGGCGGCCGGATCGTCATCTGCGGCGAGCCGAAAAGCCATGCCACCGACCGGATCATCGGCGGAGGAGCCGACTTCCGGTCCGCCTGGGAAGGGGCACGCGACGTGCCCGCCGAGCCGGGCAAGTTGACCGTCATCGTGCCCACCAAAAACGAAGAACATAACATCCGCGAATGCCTCGAATCGGCCACCTGGGCCGACGAGATCATCGTCTGCGATTCCTACAGCACCGACCGCACCCCCGACATCGCCCTGGAATACACGCCGAACGTCGTCCAGCACGAGTACGTCCATTCCGCCGCGCAGAAGAACTGGATCATCCCCCAGGCCGCGACCGAATGGGTGATGATCCTCGATGCGGACGAACGGATCAGCCCCGAACTGCGCCGGGCGATACGCGATGCGATCACCCGGGGCGACGAGTACGGCGCCTTCCGAATCGCCCGACAGACCTGTTTTCTGGGAAAAACGATCCGCCATTGCGGCTGGGGGCGGGACTACCCCACCCGGCTGTTTCAGCGCGATGGCGGCCGTTACATGGACCGGGAAGTGCACGCCGATTTCGTGGTCGATGGCAAGGTGGGGCGGATCGACGCCCCGTTACACCATTATACCGATCGGGACCTGAAGAGCTGGTTCGAGAAGCTCGGCCGATATTCATCGCTCTCTGCAGCCGACATGTTCCGACGGGGCAAGCGGTCGGGATGGCTCAAGTTGACGGTCAAGCCGCCCGCGAAATTCTTCAAAATGTACGTCCTGAAGCTCGGCTTCCTCGATGGGTTCCACGGGTTCCTGCTCAGCGGGCTGTCGGCCATCGCCACATACGCACGATATGCCAAACTCTGGGAGATGGACCGCCGGGGATCGACCGGCGAACTGCCCAGCGGACGCGGCGTGACCGACGAGTGAGCAAGAACAGAACGTTGAACGACTTGACCGCGTCCGCGCTTTCGATCGATGGCGGAACCGCAATGCCCGACCAGACGACAAAACTGACCCGCTTCCGGTTCGGCGGGCTGAACTGGGTTGCCGAGCCATGGGCCGAGGAGATGCTCCGCAGCCGAGTCCTGCCCGGTCTCGAACATCCGGAGGACGCCGGAGCGGAGACCGTCAAACGCAGCACGACCCGGGCGATCTACCGGCTCGAGGTGGAGGGCCGGGCGGTGGTCATCAAACAGCACCGGCTGAGATCGGCCCGCGAGCGGCTGAAGTACCTGGTGGTCCGGTCACGGGCGGCCGCCGAATGGACCGCCTCGCGCACGATGGCCCTCCGGGGACTCCCCGTCCCCCGACCGGTCGCATTCGGCGAACGGCGAGTTGCCGGCTTCCTCTGCGAAGCGGTGCTCATCACCGAGGAGATATCGGACGCCAGGGCCTTGTCCGACCTGCTGGAGAAGGAGTTCGCCCCGGACTCCGCGGGCACTGCCGCGGGCACTGCGTTCCGCAGCAAACGGGCACTGCTCCGAGCCGTCGCCGACCTCATACGCAGGACGCACGAGTCCGACGTGCTCCATTGCGACCTGCACGGCGGCAACATCCTGGTGAAAGACGAGACGCTGTTCCTCATCGACCTGCACCGGACACGCCTCGGTCCCGTCTCCGACCGGCGGCGGGCGGCCAACCTGGGCCAGCTTTTTGCGTTCCTCCCCGACCTGCTGAGCCCGGACGACCGGATGCACGTCCTGCGCTCGTACCGGGACGACGACAGCGAACAGGCACTCCGCGCGTTCGCACGGTCGGTCGGCCGATTCGAGACCCGCATCCGCGAACGCCGATATGTCAGCCGGTCGAAGCGCTGCGTGAAACGCTCGACCGGGTTCCGGCACGGGCGGGTGCGGGGGCTCCGCATGCATCGGCGGGCCGACTTTCCGTCCGACCTCGTCGGAGAGGCGATCGAGAAGCATCGAACAGCCCAGACCGCGCTCAAGGAGGACCACCGGGCGCGGGTCACAGCCGTCGAGGTGGGCGGGCGAGAGGTGTGCGTAAAGGAATTCGTCCGTCCCGCCCTGTTCAAGCGGATCGCCGACTTGGTCCGCGGGTCGAAGGCGATGCGGGCGTGGCGGGGCGCCCACGCCCTGGCCGTACGCGGCATCGAAACGCCGACGCCGCTGGCAATGGCCGAGGCGGGCGGGCGGTCCTACCTGCTCACCGCGTTCATCAGTGAGGCGACCGAGCTCAAGCACTTCGCGGCCCGGCACTGCCGGCCCGGCCCCGGCGAGCCGGCCCGCCGATGGCACCGGTTCGTCCGTCAGGCCGCCGAGTTCGTACGCCGACTGCACGACCACCGGGTGTACCATCGCGACCTGTCGGCCAAAAATATCCTCGTCCGAGAGGACGGCGATGGCTGGCAGCTCCTGCTCGTCGACGCAGGCGACGTGAGCCAGCGGCGGCGCCCGCCGTCGTTGAGCGAGAAGGTGCGGAACCTCGGGCAGCTCGACCAGATTTATGTGAAGCCCGCCCTGACCGACCGGCTGCGGTTCTATCGCCGCTACTCCCGCGGTCGGCCCGAGTTCGACGATCCGGCCCTGCTCGCCCGGATCGACGCGATCAGCCGCGAGCGACACGAGCACTGGCTTGAATCGGAGGAGGCCAAACGGGTCGGCGCCGACCCGGATCTGCAGTTATGAAGGTCCTGCACCTGTTCAGCAACCACAAGCTTACCGGGCCGGCCGAGCCGGTCGTCCGGTTGGCTGCCGCCCTGGCCGACCGCGGCCACGAGGTCGTCCTCGCTCACTCGCCGCCCCCCCGGTCGGGCGACGGCGATATCGTTGCGGCAGCACAGCGGTACGGGGTGGAGACGACGACCGAGTTTCAGCTCCCCAAACACTACCGAACGCTGACCATATGGAGCGACATCCGGCGGCTTTCCGGTTACCTCGGCAAGAACCGCTTCGAGGTCGTTCATTGCCACCTGGTCAACGATCATCTGACCGGCTCCCTGGCCAACGGGCGCAACCGCACCCGTGCCCGGATCGTCCGGACCAACCACGAAGCCGTCGCGATGAAGCGCGGGTTTCGCGGCAACTTCCTCCTCCCCCGCCGGACCGATGCGCTAATCGAGCTGTCTCGCAGGGCTCGCGAGGGCAATATCGAGCGGTTCGGAATGCCGCCGGACCGAGTGAGTGTGATCGACACCTCCGTCGAACTGGCCCGGTTCGACCCGTCCCGCGAGCTGCCCGACATGCGGGCGAAATGGGGCCTCTCCCCGGACCATTTCGTGGTGGGCATCGCCGCACGCATCCAGAAGCGCCGCCGGTTCGACGTGCTGCTCGATGCTGCCGCCATCGCCCGCGACCGCATCCCCGGCTTTCGCCTGGTCATCATCGGCCGGGGCACCCACAAGCAGGCCGTCGCCGTCGGGCCCGCCCGAAAGCGGGGGCTCGACGACATCGTCGTGTTCCCCGGCTACCTGAGGAACGACGACTATGTCGGCGGGCTGGCCGGGCTGGATGTCAAGACGTTCCTTGTCCCGGGGACCGACGGCTCCTGTCGGGCGGCTCGTGAGGCGATGGCCCTGGGCGTCCCGCTCGTCGTCTCCAAGCGCGGCATGCTGCCCGAACTGGTCGACGACGGCGAGACCGGGCTGGTGGTGGACGATACCCCGGAAGGTCTGGCGGGGGCCTTCGAGCGGCTCGCCCGGGACGACCGGCTGCGTGAACGGATGGGCTCCGCCGCACGACAGGCGGCTCTGGCACGGTTCGACCCGGCCGAACAGGCGATCCAGGTCGAGCAGGTGTACGAGGACGTTCTGTCGGAACGGTGAGCGCCGCGCCCGGCCGGCCGGGGCGGTTCCCCCCTCAGACGAGGTGGAGGACGAAGCCGATGCACAGGGCGGCGTACAGCCCTGCGATCAGGTCGTCGGCCACGATCCCCACACCGCGCGGGAGTGCCTCGGCCTGCCGGCCCGGCGGCGGCTTGGTGATGTCGAACAGCCGGAACAGGACGACGCCGAGCACGCCGACCAGGAGCTGGGAGTGGTGGGGGAAGAACGAGACGGCGAGGAAGTATCCGGCGGCCTCGTCGAGCACGAAACGCGGCGGGTCCTTGCGGCGGTAGAACCGCTCGGCCCACGGGCACAAACAGACGGCGGCCAGGGCGAACAGCCCCGCCAGGCCGGGCAACAGGTAGGGGTGGTCGGAGGTACCGATCTGGGCGGCGATGGCGGCGTGGACCAGTGCCGCGCCGAGGGTGGCCCACGTGCCGGGCATCAGCGGCAGGTTGCCCAGCCCGATGAAGGTGACCGCGGTTTCGGCGACCCGGTCTGTGCGGGTGCGCTTCATCCGATCATGGCCTCGACAAACTTGTCGGCGTCGAACGGCTCGATGTCCTCGGGCTGCTCGCCCACTCCGATGAACTTGACCGGGATGTCGATCTCGTTCTTGATGGCGACCACGATCCCGCCCTTCGCCGTCCCGTCCAGCTTCGCCAGGAACAGGCCGGTGACGTCGATCGCCTCGTTGAACAGTTGGGCCTGCTTGATCGCGTTCTGGCCGGTGGTGGCGTCCAACACCAGGATCACCTCGTGCGGGGCGGACGGGATTCGCCGCTGGATGACCCGCCGGATTTTGCCCAGCTCCTCCATCAGGTTCTTCTTGGTGTGCAGGCGGCCGGCGGTATCGACGATGAGCACGTCGCTCTGGCGGGCCAGGGCGGCGTCGAGGGCGTCGTAGGTCACCGCCCCCGGGTCGGCCCCGGTCTGGTGCTTGACGATATCGACCCCCAGCCGCTCGCTCCAGATCTCGAGCTGTTCGACGGCGGCGGCGCGGAACGTGTCGCTGGCGGCGAGGAGTACCTTCTTGCCCTCGTCCCGGAAGTGCTTGGCCAGCTTGGCGATAGAGGTCGTCTTGCCCGAGCCGTTCACCCCGGCCACCAAGATGACGGTCGGCGGTTCGTCGGCCATCCGGATGGCCACGTCGGCTTCGCCCAGCATCCGCTTCAGCTCTTCCTTCAGGTACTCCTTCAGTTCGGCGGTGTCGTCGATCTCGCCCTCGCTCCAGGCCTCCCGGATGTCATCGACGATCTGCATCGTGGTCTGCACGCCGATGTCCGCCTCGATCATCGCCTCCTCGAGTTCCTCGCACAGCTCCTCGTCGATCCGCCGTCGGATCGACAGCGCTTTCCCCAGCCCTCTCGCGATGCGGTCGTGTGTCTTCGCCAGGCCTCTTCGGACACCTTCGGCGGTGCTCTTGAACGCGCGGAACAGCTTCATATGTTACTCCGATGGTGGTTCCGAAAGGTTCCGATCTGCTCGTATTGCTCGGGCGGCGGCCTCCATCTGCTCGACCAGCCAGTCGTCGATGGCGACGGCCCCGACCCGTCCCTCTTCGCGGTAGCCGCCGTGGCAGTCGGACCCGCCCGATACCAGGGCGCCCTGCTCGCGAGCCAGCTCGAGGTAGTGCTCTTCATCGGTCGCCGAGTGCATCGGGTAATACACCTCCAGCCCGTCGAGCCCGTCGTCGAGCAGCCGGTGGATGAGGTCGTCGTTGAGGACCACGTTGGGGTGGGCGATGATGGCCACGCCGCCGGCGGCATGAATCGCCTCGGCCGCATCGGCCGGGCTGATCTCTCGCTTCCGGACGTAGCCCGGGCCGTCGTTCCCGATGTAGGCGTTGAACGCCGCGGGGAGGTTCGGCGCGTAGCCGTGTCGCACCAGCGCCCGGGCCATGTGGACCCGTCCCGGGACCCCATCGCCCGCGATCTCGAACACGTCCTCCGCCGGGACCTCGACATCGAGCCGCCGCAATTTCTCGACCATCTTGTGGATTCGCTCGCGCCGGACCTGGGCGGACTGCTCGAAGATGTCCACCAGGCCGGGGTCCTCCGGGTCGATAAACAGGCCGACGATGTGGACCTCGAGTTCGCCCAGGTACGAGGTCATCTCCACCCCGGGGATCACCCGCACGTCATATTCCGCCGCCGCCGCCCTCGCCGGCTCCACCCCCGCCACTGTGTCGTGGTCGGTTATCCCCACCGTATCCACCTTCTTGGCGTAGCACTCGGCCGCTATCTCCCTGGGGGTCAAGCTGCTGTCCGAGTATATGGTATGAACGTGCAGGTCAGCCGGCAATGCTCTTTATCCATCTGTCTGCGGATTTTCGATAGCCAGGTACGAGGCCAATCATACACTGATTGGCCCTTGAATATCAAGGGGACAATTTTGGACGGTCACAGACCGCGTTCAGTTGCGTCGGCGCGGCCGGTGCTGTATCATGCTGTGGTTGGAACTAAAAATACGTACAATGCAATTGAATCGGCCGACCAGCTATAAGGGATCAAAATGAGGAAAGTCTTATCTGTTCTTGGAGCGTTCTGCATCACCATTTCCCTGTCCGCCTGCACGACGTCCGCGACCGCCCCCCGGTTCTCCGGACGGCCGACCGCCGTTGAACGGGACGGAAACGTCGAGATTTCGTTCACGGCCGACCGTTTCACCGACGTGACGGTCTCCGTTCTGGACAGCGAGGGCCGTACCGTCCGGCACCTGGTGTCGGGCGTCCTGGGGGACAACCCCCCGCCGCCCCTGCAGCCCGGCACGCTCCGGCAGACCCTCGTCTGGGACGGGAACGACAACTTCGGGCAGCCGGCGGAGG
>PUPC01000260.1 GCA_003553185.1 Planctomycetota bacterium
AGAGGGTGAAGTGCTTCTCGATCACGGTCGCGCCGAGTGCCACAGCGGCCACCGCCGCCCCGATGCCCATGGTGTGGTCGGATAGCCCGACCTCGCACTGGAACAGTTCCCGCAGGTGCGGAATGGTGCGCAGATGCGTGTTCTCGGGTGACGCCGGATAGGTGCTGGTGCATTTGAGCAACACCAGCTCGGTACAGCCGGCCGAACGCGCCGCTTCCACCGCTTCGGCCATCTCCGCGATCGTCGCCATGCCGGTGGAGATGATCAGCGGCTTGCCGGTCGACGCGGCCTTGCGGATGAGCGGCAGGTCGATGCATTCGAAGGACGCGATCTTGTACGCAGGGACGT
This sequence comes from Planctomycetota bacterium, assembly GCA_003553185.1. GTDB lineage: Bacteria > Planctomycetota > PUPC01 > PUPC01 > PUPC01 > PUPC01. Next base: position 349 of record PUPC01000260.1, read on the forward strand.
CGAGCGTTTCGAGGAAATCCACCGCCGATTCGTCGAACGGCGAACTAAAGCACAGCAGCCCCCGCTCCCGGGCGCGTTCCATGATCGACGCATGCCACTCCCAGGGGGTATGCGCCTGCTGGTACAACGCGTGCATCGACTGCCCCACCCAGAGCGATTTGGGGTCGCTGATGAAGAACTCGCCATCGTCCAGATCCAGCGTCATCGTGTCGGCCGTATAGGTCTGCAGCTTGATGGCGTGGGCACCGGCATCGGCCGCGGCATCGACAATCGCGAGGGCGCGCTCCAGGGACTGGTTATGGTTGCCGGACATTTCGGCGATGATGAAGGGTGGCTGGTCCGGGCCGACCGCACGCCTACCGAATAGAATCATGACGCTGACACTCCCACGGCGGTTGTTGCCACCTGGATTTGAAAGGCATCCCGGAACCCGCGGGCCAATTCGAGCGCTTCTCTCATTGTGGCTCCTCGTGTGACCACCTTCCCCACACGATCCGTTCCCTTGCGCAAACGTGACACCATATCGCCGGGCCGAGCCGTCACCTCCCATTCAAGAACGTCGGGATGCTCAACCCAGGAACGAGGCAGGCTATAACCGGCCAGCACACCATCTTCGCGTGATTCCAGGATAAATGCTGCACACGGCTGCGCTTGGGTTGGTTTCAAATCGGGTTCCATGCCGCACGCTGCTTGGACCGCTGCACGCGTCCAGTCGATACCGGTGTAGTGTCGAACCAGTTCCGGTAGGCACGTCGCCCCGATCCGCGCACCCACTTCGATGATGCGCGGGTTCCCCTCCCTATCAAGAATCAAATCGATGTTCGCAGGCCCATCGGTAATGCCAAGTGCCTCGACACAAGCACCGACGGCCGCCTCAGCTTTCTCGCGATCCGAACTTGAGAGCGACGATGGAAAAGCGTGTGCGACTGGAATCATGTACGGCGGTTCGCTCAACTCGTCATCGTGCACCAGGACCATCCGACAACGTCCTCCAATGCTGAAGGACTGCGCCCCGATTTCAAGTCCCTCGATGAACTCCTCTACGAGAATTGGCTCGCCACGCGAGTAGCGCTGCGCTTCAGCGAAAGCCGCAGCAACGCCAGCTTGGCTATCCACCCGCACGACCCCCCGACTTCCTGAGCTATTTGGAGCCTTCACCACACAAGGAAAGCCAATCCGGGGAGCCGCATCAACGGCCTCTATAGCTGACTGCACAACGACGAACCGTGGTTGCGGCACGCCGTGTTGCGCAAAGGCTTCGCGGGTACGAATTTTGTTGCTGCAACGTCCGGCCACTTCACGGCCGCAACCCGCCAGCCCTAGAGCGTCGACAACCGCGCCCACTGCGGGCACTCCGATGTCGCTTTGCATGGTCATGGCGCCGCAAACCGCATGTTCACGAGCTGCCCGAACGATGCCTTCCTCGTCCAGAATGTCGATGGGCAGCGCCACATCGGCCATGGGCATGCCCAGTGCCTCTGGGTTGCGGTCCACGACCAAAACCTTGAGCCCGAGCGTCTGGGCTGCTGTGATCGCGGGGATCTGTCCAAACCCTCCCCCAACGACTAACACCGTTCTTTTTCCCTTCTCTTCCATAGTCCCGGGCACGGACACCCTTCTACTCCACTACCATAAAACTGATTTTCGAGTCGAACGCGACCTTTTCGAGTCGAACCTTCTTTATATCGAGAACCTCATACAGCGCGCGGGTTTCGCCTGGCCATGCGGTATCGTTAACTTCATCGAATGCAATAATACTTCCTTTGGGCATCCGGGGATAAAACACTTCCAGCGCTTTCTTGGTTGGTTCGTAAATATCGAAATCCAAATACAAGAGCGCGGGCACTACATGCGGAAAGTTATCGAAGAATGCTTCTGACGTCTCGAGAAAATCTCCATCGATCAGATGGACTTTCGGAAACTGCGGAAGAAAACGGTTTTTGTCAAATAACGCTATGCACTTTGATAAGTCCTCATAAACCTGTGGCACCCCGAGATCGCCAACCTCATGCTTCACTCCCCGCACATTCTTGATGTCATATTCATGAACACTAGGAAACCCCGTGAAAGTGCCGAATCCGAAGACCTCTCTAGTAACGCCGCCAACCGGCTCGAGAATCGCCGAAAGCTGCGCCCACGACATCAGGCCCTGGCCCGTATAGACGCCACACTCTATGATGCTTCCATGAATATTTTTGATTCTCTCGAAAATCTGCACTCTTGCCAGAAAGCGCGTCAATGCTTGTCGTGATGTGTACTTGGCGAAGGAGTCCAGTACCCCGACACCGCCGAACGCATCCATAGCATCTTGAATATGCTGGCCTATCTCGGCTCGGTACTCACGCTCCACTTGAGTGCTCTTGGACTTCTGCATTAGTTCTATCCTTTTTAGCAACGTAATCGAAAAGACAGTCGTCGTGTTCGAATATTTGGGCGGCGCACTCTGGTTTAGGACGCGTTGTATTCAGCCGAATTGAACCCGCTCCAAACGCACTTTTGCCAGTCAATGCCGTGCCAAGAGCCAAAACAAATGCGCTGTATTATCGAACCCAAGTCATTTCTTTAAGAAAATCAGCGACGCACTTTGCGCCGGCGCCTTGGACGGCCTGGCTACCTGTGAGGCGCATGTCTTGGCGACGCTGGTGGTCATTCATGACGCGCTGAAAAGCACTTTCAAGGTTCGATCCCTGCACATTTTCCATCGCGCCCAAATAGATAGCCGCGCCCATTTCGCCCCATGCCTTCGACTGCGGGACTTGGTTCCCCACGATCGTGATCAGGATCATCGGCAGCCCACAAGCGGCGGCCTCGTAGGTGGAGGTTCCTCCCGCCATCACCGCGAGGTCACACGATGCGAACAGCGGGGCCACCTGTTCGGGGTCAATGTGCAGACTTACCCGCCCCTGTC
>PUPC01000095.1 GCA_003553185.1 Planctomycetota bacterium
GACATGCTGGAACGGGCCGACAAACACGTGAGCACGGTTCAGGTCGGTTCGCGTGGCGCGTCTCAAGTCCGGGTGCGGGTTCGGGGTGACGATAAACAAACCCAATGGACCGCTACTGGACCGGAACGGGTGGCCTATCCCCGGTTGAGCGGGACGGATTTGCAACTCAGTGTGCGAGGGCTTGTCCCCGCAGCCAGCGAAGGAGACGGTTTTGAACGAATCGAGATCCGATATAACGCCGAAGACCTCCGGCACCGGCGAGGAACCAAAGGCGTCTTTGAACAGCATCGTGACGGCGAAGAAGACCAATAGCGTCGTTGACAAGGTGGTTGTTCTGCAAAGCGGACCCGTCTGGATCGCGGAGCATCAAGACTTCTATCTCAAAGCGTTGCGGGAAGCCCTGGGCTCCTTGCCCGAGAAAGATCTGCTCGAAACGATTGGGCGGGTTCAGACGGGGGACTATCAGCTCTGGCACATCCTTGAGGACGCGGACGGCGCCGAGTCCGGGGACGACTGGAAACTCCACATCGTGGGGTTTGCCGTGACGCGGTTCACCAGGGGCGATGACGGACAACCTATCATGGTGTTGTCGGCGTTATGGAAAATGCCCAACGTGAGCGTGACAACCAACGCGTGGCGGGCTATTGCGAATCACGCCGTTACTGAAGCCCGTAACGCCGGGTGTAACGCCATCACCACTTGCATTTACCACGAGCACACGAAGCGCTTAGCGGAATCGCTCGGGTTCGAGTGGGAAGTGATCCAAATGCGGAGGTCAGTCTAATGGGCGATGGCAGGATGCTGGGTAAATTCGGGTTGGACGAGAAGAATCATCTTCGGTATCCGCCCCACATCGAGAACTCGCATCAGCTCATGTTGTTCGGTAGCGATGACGAGAATGTTGGCGAAGAGCTTCAGGGCGACATCAAGGACAACAACCTGAGTATGTTCCACCAGATCGTTGCCCATGCCGTCCACAGGACGCCGAGGGACGGGCCGGACTGGGAGAAGCCGCAGTACCGGAAGTTTTCCCCGTTCTACAACGAGGCTACGCTTTCGCCCCACACCGCGCACGACCCGACCGACGAGCTGAACCAGATCCAGGCGCTCACAGCGGAATACCGTGAGTTTCTGGACGAACTTGATTTGCAGGATCTTGTCAACAACGGGTTCGCGTATGCTGTCACGAACGCCAATCCCGCCAACAACGTTGACTGGAAAGCCGTGTTGGACATCGCGAAGGACGCCAACTCTATTGGGTTGGGAACCGCTATTACGGACGCGAAAACGGCGATGGTGGGTTCAGGATACAACCCGGACATTGCCGAACAGAACGCAGGCACAGTTGCCGAACCCACGTTAGTGAGCGTAGATCCCATAGAGACGCCGGAGGCACCGAACGTGTCGGCCCCGAGCGTCACACAGGACGTAGACGGCGCCGTGAGCGCTTTCAGGAAACGTCAGAGACGTGATTTGGCGCAGACACTAACCAGTATCGCGGGTGGTTTGTTCGATATACGAGGCGTAATGACATCCACGTTTGACCACGCAATGGCGATGGCTCATTTGGCGGCGGAAGATCAGGTGTCGGACTACGACCAACAGCTCCGCCAAGAACGTGTTAGGCTCCAGAACCAAAACCGGTTACGGGAGATGGAGCTACAAGCGCAAATCGACAACCAGATCGCGACTATCATCGCGCAAGCGTACCAGCGGGATCGGGAACTTGAGGTTGAATCCAAGACCAGACACGAAGCGCTGAAGTCCCAGGTGGGCCAGTACAACGACCAGATGAAGGTACAAAGCCACTTCCAGTCGCGTGACAGCATCTTGCGGGCGCATGACAGGCAAATGTCCCACGAAGAACGCATTGAAGAGATCACGGGATACCGGCAGCAGGCCAAGCTGGAGACCGCGAACAGCATTGTACGGGCCATGCTACAGCAGTTCGGCACGACGCTTGTGGCGAAAGGACAGATATTCGCCTCGGCGCATCAGGCCCAGCACACGACGAACCAGCAAGTATTGACCACGAGGAACGACGAGATTGACCACAACATCCAGCTCGACAAGAAGGACCGGATGTGGAACTTGGACTTGTGGAAATACGCGAACCAGGGCATGGGCGCCGCGTCAGGCACGCCGGCCGCGGAAGCCGACCGGACCTTCGACCGCCAAATGGAAGGATTAGGCGGCATCGCGGCCGGCGCGGCCTTGTACCAGCAACTTTACAGCATGCTTCGTTAAGGGAGATTGAACCATGGCAACCCTATCAGAAAGAACCCACATCCTCTCGACGATTGCGGCCGGACTGGGAGCAGAGGACACGCCCACGGGCCGGTTGGGCCGCCAACTGCAACGTGGCAGCGCAGCGCAAATCCGGGCTGAAGAGGAGGAGCGGCGCAGAGAAGAGCAGAAGGCGGGGACGTTGGGGCAGATTGGTTCTACCTTTGGCGGGCTCGGGGGCATTTTAGCCGCACCACTCACCGGCGGAGCCAGTTTGGGTGCTACGGTTGGTATGGGCGCCCTGGGCGGAGCGGTAGGTGGGGCAGCCGGACGTGCGGTAGGCGGTGGAGACGTGTCGGGCGAACACCTTTTGGGATACGGGCTTCAGGGCGGTATGTCGGGGGCGCTGACCCATTTCGCGCCTCAGATGGGCGAATGGATGGGGTTTGGTGGCGCTCAACAGGCAGCCCCTCAAGTCAGCGCGCCAGGCATCACGTCTCCCCAGCAAAGCCCCTTCATGCCCACGGGAGCCGAACGCATCACTGCGGCAGCCCAACAGGGCGCCCAGCAGGCGTCACCGTTCGCTCCGGCGGCGGCAGCGCCCGGCGTCACACAGGGGATTCATCCTGGGCGAATGCAGCACGCCTACAACGCCACCATGGGCCGTACACCCCAAGCGGCGGCACAACCTCCCTCAAGTATGCTCGGGGAAACCTTCGGACCGCAGATGCAAAACTGGATGCAAGGCCAGATGATGGGCCAGATGATGGGCTTGACACCCCAAATGGCCGATCCGGGCGTGCGAACTCGCGCCCAAATGCAGTACGACCCCTACAACGACACATGGAGGGCAGGCCATGCCTATCCAATTTGATCCAGAACTGAACAACGAATACGAGTTTCCCGACGGCACGCCGCCCGAGGAGGCCCAGCGGGCCATGAACCAAATGCGTCAAGTTGCTCAGGCGCAATCGGTTCTCGGTCCGCTGGGCCAAGCCGCCAATCAACTGGTGGGAGGCGAACAGCACCC
>PUPC01000392.1 GCA_003553185.1 Planctomycetota bacterium
ACGGCGCCGCCCTTGACCGCCTCGATCACCTTGTCGGCGACACCGAGCACGGCGTTCCGCCCGAAGCCGACGGTGATCGCCTTCTCCTCGGCATCCCCGTCGAAGCCGGGGGCAGCGAGCGCGGCATCGATCACCGGCCCGAAGTCGCCGTCGCTGACGTGGGCGACATCCGGCCACCCGACCACGCCACTGGTGAAGAGCCGGTCCTTGTAGCTGTCCTTCGGCTTCATCAGGCAGTTGGTGGTCATCAGGATGGAGCCGGGGAAGTCTTCGAACTCGGACTGCTGGTTCTGCCAGGCACCGCCGTAGTTGCCGACCAGGTGGTCGTATTTCTTGAGCCCGGGGTACGCGTTGCAGGGCAGCATCTCGCCGTGGGTATAAACGTTGATCCCCTTGCCCTGTGTCTGTTCGAGCAGGGCGGCGAGGTCCTTGAGGTCGTGCCCGGAGACCAGGATGGCCGGACCGGCGACCGGGGTGACACGGACCTGGGTGGGCTCGGGATGGCCGTAGGTGTCGGTGTTGGCCTGGTCGAGCAGTTCCATCGCCCGGAGGTTCAGCTCGCCGGTCTCCAGCGCCCGGCCCGTGAGGGCCTCCGCGTCGGCCAGCTCATCGGCGACGCAGGCGACGAGTTCGTGGAGCTTGGCGTAGGTGGACGGGTCCTCGACGCCGAGAATGGCGGCGTGATCGAGATAGGCAGCGGCCCCCTTGACGCCGTAGATAATCAATTCCTGGAGTCCGGCGACATCATCGCCGTATTGTCGGCGGCGCGACTCGATGCCGACCTCCGACGCCTGCTCGACCAGCCCGCCGAGGCCGATGGCCGGCTCGAAGGTCGCCGGGCCGGAGAGCGGCTCGGGCGAATCGACGGCGGACTCGTACAGCGATTTCGCTCGACGGCGCACGTCGGCCGCCTGCCCGATCAGGTCCACGAACCGGCTCGGGTCGAAGTTGACGTTGGTCAGCGTGGCGAAGAACGCCTTGACGACGAAGCGGTCGACCTCTGCGTCCACCGCCCCGGCCGCCCGTGCCCGGTGGGCGTACTGGCAGACGCCCTTGGTCACGTGGACGAGGACATCCTGCAGCTTGGCGACTGTCGGGTCTTTTCCGCAGACTCCGTGCCGGGTGCAGCCCTCTCCTTTTGCCGTCTGCTCACACTGATAACAAAACATGTCCATAAAAAACCTCCATTCTCCCCGGTTATCAACGGCCATTCATTGTACGTGACCTGCGTCAGCTTACGCTCAACGCCGACGTGTTGTCAAGCTCGGCCCGTGGTCGATTTGAATGTCGTTCCTTGTTGCTGCCACGGGCCGGCCTGACGTCCAGCTTGTCAGTGACAGGCGGCTCCGGCTTTCTCGGCTTCGCCGCCTTCGGCCTCATCGCACTCGGCCTTCTCGCCGTCGGCGCAGTCGGCCTTTTCGCAGTCGGTGCAATCGGCCTTCTCGCACTGCGCGTCGTCTGCCTTATCGCACTCGGCCTTGTCGGCGTCGCAACATGTTTCGCATTCGCCTTCCTCGGCCTTTTTACAGTCGGCATCGTCTGCCTTGTCGCACTCGGCCTCGTCGGCGTCGACCTTCTCCTGCTCTGCCTCACCTTCCTGTTCGCCTCCGCCACAGCAGTCGGCATGTGCGACGAGGTCGCCCTCGTGGTCGCCCCCGCAATGATGTGCAAAGGCCAAGCCGGTTCCGAGTGTAGCGACGGCTGCAATTGCGACGGCGATTACGGCAAGCTTGATCATCCTGTCCATCTGTTTCTCCTTCTGTTTGTGGGGGTTATCCGACAAATACTTCGCAAGTCAACGGAGAACCTACCACCTCCTTTCGTTCCCCAGGTATCTGGAAACTCGGAATAAAACAGGGCTGACCGGGCTGGCAGGATGCGCCGGGCGCCGGCGCTGCGGTGGGCCTGACGCATGGCACCGTCGCTCCGGACATCCTGCCGAGCTCGGCATCGTTCGATTCCTCTAGATCTGGTAGTCTCGTTTGAGCGGACGGGTGTGTATTCCGCATTCGCCGCCGCACTTGCTGGTGCCGACCCATCGTCCGGCCCTCTCGTTGTCATCGGTCGATATCTGGCTGCAGGGGCCGCATCCCAGCGACCGATACCCCATCTTATAGAGCGGATTGGTATCGACCTTGTAGAGTGCCAGGTACTGCCATATCTCGCGCTCTTTGAACAGGAGGATCGGGTTCAGTTTGACGAGGCCGATGTCTCGTTCCTCGATCTCCTTGAAGTCGGTCCGGGTGCGCCCCTCCGTGCATCTGAGGCCGGTCACCCAGCAGCCCACGTTGAGTTCTTCGATGGCCTCCCGGGTGGGGACCACTTTGAGTATCTCGCAGCAGCGGTCGGGGTCGCCCTGATGCAGGTCGTCGGGGAGCGCCTCGTCGTTCTCGAATATTTTCAGCTCGGGATACCGTTCGACTGTCTCCCGCATGAACTGCCGCGTGGTCTCCGGCCAAAATCGGGTGGCGACAATGAAGCCCTTGATGTGCGGGCTGATCCGTTTGGCCAGGTCCCAGACGACGCAGGAATCTTTGCCCAAACTATGAGCGACCACCAGACGGGCGCCGAACGCGTCGTATGCGTTTCCGATCAAGCTCAATGCCCGGTCGACCTTCTCCTTGAAATTGAGACCATCCACCAGGGCCTTTATGTCTTCTTCTCTTTGAATATTCTGAGTCATCGTTCCACTTGTTCGATTCGTAGTGTTTTAGTAGGAAAAGCGTATAAAAAAAAGCGCAACGGAGCACATGTCAGGGCGCGTACTACAGAATATACGCAACGGCCCTCCTTCCCTGGCTCCCAATCCATCAGTTCCATAACTCGGTAAAGCATCATTCCTTTCTCGTTGTCCGTCGTGCCGTGCCACAATAACCAAGCGAACTAATAGGAATTATAACGCACGCTGTGTCTTTGTCAATGACTTTTCCAGACGAATCGGGAATTTTTCGCATTTTCGGATCGCGGGCCCGCTGCGTTTCTGACCGACCGGCCGTTCACCGCCAAGCGGGAACGTGTGGATGATGAGAAAGGAAAACCATCCTGACCGTTCCGGCTCAGCCGGGTTCTTCCCCATCGAGCACCTCGTTCATACTCCCGGTGCGGTAGCCCTCGAGGTCGATGGTCACATAGTCGAATCCGAGTTCCTTGAGCCGACGGGCGACTTCTCGGCGGGTCGGCTCTGTGGCCAAGTCGGCGACGCGGTCGCGTTCGGCCTCGATGCGGGCGATCCCGCCGTGGCTCCGCACCCGCA
>PUPC01000202.1 GCA_003553185.1 Planctomycetota bacterium
CCCTGACCAGAACCGTCTACAGGTTCAACGATGAGGTCAGCCCGTCCCCGGTTGTGCAGACACTCGTCTTCTGGGCGCTGGTCATCATCCCGGTTTACGAGCTCGCCATGCTGGGTGATGCTCTGATCTTTAACGTGATCGAGTTCTGGACGGCGGACAGGCCGCTGGAGGCGGCGGTGACGACGACCGACGCGAACGGCAACAAAGTCGTCCTGGCCCCTGACGAGAACGGGACCGACGCCCTCCTCACCGTGTCGCGAGAAGGACAGGTCGTGGGCGAAGTGCGGTTCGTCCGCGTCTCGGACAGCGTACTCGAAGTCCGTGATATTCAGGGCGATCTCTGGGGAAAACTGGTTCGTGACGAGTGCGGCGACACGCTTTTGATGAGTGCGCAGGGCCAGACGATCCGGACGCTATCGAACGAGTCGATCGCCGTCCTGCACGGCGGGGAATTCTGATCCCCAATCCGACAGGGCAGGGATTTTGCGTTGTGCCCGTGAGGAAGGCCCGCACGCCGCGCCCATTGTCCACGGCAGACCCGATGTCCGGCAGGAACCCGGACTGTTCGATTCCAGCGGGCAGCCGGCTTGCCAACCCCTCTCCTCTGATGCATAATAGACTTGGAAGAACCGCAGACGTTTGATCCGGCTCTCTGGCACCGGACAGACGTACGTGGATGACGAAACCCCGGCCACATGTTGAGGAGAATGCGATGCGTTGGCCATCTCGCTTGTTCGTGTTGCTGCTCGCCGTCGGGATGCTCTGGGCGGGCGTGGGCCTTGCCGAGGAGCAGAACGATGTCGAGGTTCACTGGGGAACCGACCGCCTGGTCGAGTACCGCGTGGGCGAACTGCCGATCATCCTCGTCATCCCTCACGACGGTTCCCGCTCGCCGGGGGACATCCCCAATCGCACGCGGGGCATCCGGGGGGCCGACCGGCACGCGATGGCATACGGCCTGCGAGTGTATGAACTCCTGCACGAGCGGACCGGACGCCGCCCGCACCTGGTCATCTGCCACCTGCACCGCCGGAAGGTGGACGTCAACCGCGACGTCGATGAAGCGGCCCAGGGCAGCGAGGCGGCCGAACGGACCTGGAGCGAGTTCCACGGGTTCATTGAACAGGCGAAAGAGAAAGTGGCCGAGGCGCACGAACACGGCCACCTGTTCGATCTGCACACGATGGGCCGGTCGGCGGCGGTCGAGATCGGCCACCTGCTCACCCGGGCGCGCCTGAACGCCGATGACGACGAGCTGAACACCGACGCGAACCGGCGGCGGACCTCGCTGCGGGCGCTGGTCGAACGGTCGCCGCTCGACCTGGCTGACCTGGTTCGCGGCCCGAAGAGCATAGGGGCGCTCCTCGAGGAGCGGGACATCCCGACCATCCCCAGCCCGGAACGGCCGGCACCGACCGGGGCGTTCTACAGCGGCGGCTACATCACCCAGCGGCACGGCTCGCACCGGGGCGGCACGGTGGATGCGACCCAGGTCGAGGGCAATCGTACCCGGCTGAACAATGCCGAGTACCGCGAGAAGTTCTCGCAGGCCCTGGCCGAATCGATCCTCGAATTCATGAAAGAGCACTATGACCTCGAAGTCCAGGTGGACGCCGAGGCCAGAGGCAATGTTTTGCCCGAACCCCAGCAGTTGGTTTGTCTGCTCGTGCTCACAGCAGTTATTGAAGGACGCCGACACCGTGGTAAGTTTCGCAGACAGGAGTGACGAAGATGAGTCAGCAAGACAAGCCGTTTGTGTGGCAAATGGTTAAACAGGCAGCGGAAGCCCTTGGGCCAAAGACCACGAATGTTGCGATCCGGGATTGGATACTGGAGAAATACCCGGACACAAACAAAAATACCATCCAGTGCCAGATCATCGTCTGCACGGTGAATCACGCATCGCGTATATATTACCCGCAAAACCAGAAACCCCGGATAGCCGATAGCCAGTACGATATATTGTACAAGCCGGCAGTGGGAGAGGTGGAGCTTTTTGACCCAGAGCGGCATGGTCGGTGGGAGATCTATGAAAAGGAAGACGGCCAGTTGGGCGTGAGAGAGGTGGGGTCGGAGTGGGATGACGAGCCGGATAGTGGAGCTCCTTTTGCCGCCGAGGCCCATTTGCGAGACTACTTGGCTAAAAATATAGAGCATGTCGAGAAGGGCTTGCAGTTGTTTGTTGACGACAACGACAACGATGGCGTCGAATATGTCACTGATGTGGGCAGGATTGACATCTTGGCGGTCGATCAAGACGATGGCTTTGTGGTTATTGAACTGAAGGTCTCGCGGGGGCCGGATTTTGTCGCCGGGCAGATACTTCGTTACAAAAATTGGGTGAAAAGGCATCTCGCAGAGGACCGGCAGGTTCGTGGGATTATCATTGCCCAGCGCATATCGGAAAAAGTCCAATATGCAATCGCGGATGATCCCGATATATGCTGTATGGAATACGACCTCCAGGTAAAACTCCGAGATGTGCCATGCCTGCAGGTCGGCACTTCCGGGGATTATAGTCATTGAACTGAGAGAGGTAGAACGGATGAAGTTTGACGCTGTCTTTTTCGATTCCGGCGGGACGCTCTACGGGGCAACAGGCGGGCCCGACCCGTCGCCGCGCGAGGTCGCGGACGGCCGCGTGGAGCGCGTACACGCCCTGATGCAGGGGATGGGCGTCGCGGTGGACGACCGAGAGCTCGCCGCTGCGATCGAGCGGGCCGAGGAGTCGTGCCGCCGACTGCACGGCGCGGGCGCGAACTACCTGCGGCTGATGCGGGCCGTGGTGGACGAGCTGGGCTTGTCGGTCGGTCCGGAGGTCGCTGCCTGCCTGGCCGATGCCTACGCCGGGCCGCGCTATGCCTCGTGGCTGTTCCCGGGCACGGTCGAGGCCGTGCGGAAACTGGACGGGGCGGGTTACCGGATGGGGGTGATCGCGAACACCGAGTGGCCGGGGTTCTGTATGGACCGAGCGTTCGCAGGAGTCGGCCTGCTCCCGTATTTCGGCATCCGGCTGTATTCCGGCGACCTCGGCGTCGAGAAACCGGACGTCGCCATTTTCAGACAGGCCGAGCGGCTCGCCGGACTGGAGGGCGGACGGCTGCTGTACGTGGGCAACGATCCGGAGAAGGACATTGCCGGGGCGGCCGCGGCGGGATGGGCGACCGCCTATCGAAAGGCCGGGCCGGATGATTCTGCCGGGGCGGATTTCGAGTTCCTCCACGTCGCTGACCTCGCCGAGTACTGC
>PUPC01000262.1 GCA_003553185.1 Planctomycetota bacterium
CCGGGATGTCGGCGACGGCGATAAAATTCCCCCGTTCCGCTCCTATCGCGAAAACATCGAATTCATGGAGTCCGACGACGATATCCGCTACACCCTTATCGGACTGGGCGTGCTGGAAGCACACGGCCCGGATTTCACCTGGCAGGATGTCGCACGCTACTGGCTCTCGCACCTGCCCGTCACCGCGTTCTGCACGTCGGAGGCCCAGGCCGTGCTCAACGTCCAGAACGTCTCGCGCCGCGGCAGCGATATCAGCCGGGGGCCGGACTACACGCGCCGCTATCGCAATCCGTACCGCGAATGGATCGGCGCGCAGATCCGCTCCGACGGCTGGGCCTTCGCCTGCGCGGGACGCCCCGAGCTGGCCGCCGAATTTGCCTGGCGCGATGCCCATTGGACGCACGAACGCAACGGCATCTACGGCGCCATGATGTTCGCCGCGATGCAGTCCGCCGCATTCGTCGAGAGCGATCCCGACGTGCTGATCGATATCGGCCTCTCGGAGATTCCGCGCGATTGCCGCCTGGCGCGACACGTCAGTCAATGCCGCCGGTGGATGGCAGGGAGCCCCACGTGGGAGGCTTGCATGGACCGGCTCGAGGGCGAGTTGAACGAGATGCACGCCGTGCACACGATCAACAACGCGCTGGTCTGCCTGATCGCCCTGAAATACGGCGAGATGGATACGACGCTCACCCCGGCCGTTGCGGTGATGTGCGGGCTGGACACCGACTGCAACGGGGCGACGGTCGGCTCCATCGTCGGCGCCAACGCGGGGCGTGCGGCGTTCGGCGGCCGGCTGGCCGGTGCTCTGAACGACCGCATATGCACCGGCATGAGCGGCTTCCGCGACGTGACCATGACGTCTCTGGCCCGGCGCAGCGCGGCGTTGAGACGCGGCATGGACGCCTGAGCCTTTCTATGCGTTTTCCGTGGAAAGTGGAAAGTAGAAAGTGGAAAGTGGAACGTGAGGCAATGGCAAACGGCCAACGAATCAAACGAATGACGGCAGGATGATTTTATCAGAATGATTTGCATCAGGATGATTGACGGCAGGATGATTTTTATCAGAATGATTTGCATCAGAATGATTGACGGAAGAATGGTTTTTTCAGAATGATTTGCAGCAGAATGATTTGCAGCAGAATGATTTACGGCAGGATGATTTGAGCTTGTTGCATAATCACCAGCGCCGTCAATATGTTGCGTCATATGTGTCCTATACGTCCTATACGTCCTATGCACTGGCGCAGCAGGCTCGTTTGCGGCAGGATTGTCTCACCGCTCCCAGCGCTCCGAGCGCTGGGAGCGGTCGGGACTCGCAACGGAGATCACCTGATCGAGCAGCGACCTGACGACCGCGCGTGCGGCGTCGCTGCGTGCGATGCGCTCCGCCGCCGCCGGGCTGTGGCGGTAATACAGCTCCACCGCGGCGCGTCCGGCCTCGCTCTGCATCAGCACGCCGTCACGCAGCCCGCGGAGCGTGTCGAGTTCTTCGGCCATCGGCGTGCCGTAGGCCGCCGTGGCGATGAAGCAGCGGCTGTCGCTGCTGCTGCTTCCGCTTCGGGCGGCATCACGGCCGCCTCCGCCCCCGTCCCCGCCGTCATCGCCGCCGACGGAGAAGACGCGGCTGCTGAAATCTTCCAGCGACGGCGACGTGGGCTCGGCGTCGGCCTCCGAACGGATCGTGATCGCCACGTGTCCGTCGTAATCCGGGAACGGGTTCTCCCCTTCGTCCCAGCGCACATGCGAGCACCTGACCCAGCCTTCGGCGTCGCTGAACCAGTGGACATGGCCGTCGACCGGCGCGTTGTAGCCCATCTCGAACGTGATCTCTTCGATCTCTCCGCTGTCGATGATCCGAAGCTCCGCGTAGGAGGCGGCGGGCGTGCGTTCGGGCACCTCGCCCCGCTCGCGTGCGGTGGCGAAGACCAGCCCGCCGGCGCCCCGCGTGGGCGCGGCGGCGACCCCGCCGGCGGTATCGCGCACATGGTCCAGAGCATCGCCGTCGCCGGCGAGCGCGCCGCGGCCGCGGCTGAAGGTTTTGGACGTCAGGCAGGGGACGAATTCAACATCGCCGCACGCCCCGTCGCTTCCTTCCGCCTCCGGGCCTTCCGGATGCCCCCACCAGTTATACACGGCCGTCAGGATGTGATCGTCTCCCACGCCGGCAAGCCAGCATGCGCCGCATGCGTTGCCTTCGATGTTGTTGTAAATGGCCCATGTGTTCGTCGGCAGGGCGTCGGGCGAGTCCGCGCCGGCCCGGCCTGTTATAGCCGCAGCGGTGCTTTCGGTGATTTCGTTGCTGATGATCCTGGTCCCGTCGCTTGCGCCTTCGACGGCTATGCCGAACCGGTTGGTCATGATGCTGTTGCCGGCAAGCACCGTGCCGGAGGCGTTTCTGACCAGGATGGCGGTCGTGATCCCCGGCAGGCCGTCGATCCTGTTGTCCACGATGCTTGCGCCGTCGGCCTCGACGACGATGCCGTGTTCTTCGTAGTTGACGATCCAGAACCCTTCGACGGTCACATCGTCCGCTGTGATGCGGATCGCCTCGGCAAGCCCTGAGGCGTCGATCCCTCTCCGCTCGCCGGCGGCCCTGAGCGTCAGGCCCGGCGCGTCGAGTTCGACGGGCGACGAGAGCGTGTAATCGTCGTCGATCTCGACGACGCTCTGACCGTCGGCGACGGCCCGGTCGATCCTGTCCTGGAGCGTCAGCGCACGGAAGACGGCCCGGAGCTGCTGCGGCGCTCCGTCCGGGGCGGCATGGACCGTGATGGTATTGGCGCTGCCTGCATCGGCGCCGTTCAGCAGCCAGAGATCGAGCGTCCATCCGTCGTCGGGGAAGGCCCGTACTTCTTGTGAATCGCCGTGCTCGAGGGCGATGCTGCCCGGCGCCGGTGCGGTCATGCCGCCGCCGTCGGGTTCCAGGATGGCGAGTGTCCAGTCAGCGGGGGTGAAGACAGCCACGGCGGTGCGCACGCCGCCGTCGTTCCCGGGCGAATCGACCGTCAGGGTCGTCTCCGCGCCTGCTTCGGCCCCGTCCAGCAGCCAGTGCGAGAAGAGCCAGCCTTCGTGGGGCGTGGCGGTGACATCCCGTGCCTGGCCCAGCTTGAGGGTCGAGTCGCCGGGCGCCGGGTCCGTCTCGCCGCCTTCTTCGGGCGAGGCGGCGACCGAGAGCGTCCAGGCCGGCTGATAGGTGTCCGGATCGCCGAAGTGGAGGTAGAAC
>PUPC01000069.1 GCA_003553185.1 Planctomycetota bacterium
CGACTTCGAGATCGGTCTCCCCCGCTCCGGCCCGGCCGCACGGAAGAACGAACAGCAACAGAAACAGACCGACGAAACCCGTCAGATATCCACATGTTTTCTTCGCGTTCTTCACGCCTTTTCTCCCCTGGTCAACGTGTATATTCACTGAACCGCGTGAGTGCGTTACCTCCGGGCTTTTCCCGGGGGGACGGTAATTCTGTGCACTACGACGGTGGTTGCGCCTCTCACCGCCCCTCTCCAACCGCCCTCGTCCGGGGAAAAGCGACCGCGACCGCTCCCAGCGCTCCAAGCGCTGGGAGCGGTGCGTGCCGGCAGGGACGCCGGCGCTCCCGGGAGCGGCATCATGTCACCGGTCACCGGCTATCACTTCAATCCCGCTGATGACGGGAGCCAATTCCGCCCCATCCGTCCTTCGCAATTCGATCTCGACGCTGCCTTCGGTCTCGATCCCGAACTCTTCCACCACGCCGCGCAGGACGCCTCCGGCCGCGGCGGATATCTCGTAGCCGCCGAGCACCTTCTCGCCGTCGATCAGCACGTCGAAGATGCGCCGGCCCGGTTCGATTCCCCCCCGTTCGGCGAAGTACAGCCGGACGGTGCAGGGCGTTGAGTCTTGATCATCTCCGACAAAGAGGCGGGAGAGGCGAATCCGCTCCACTCCCTCCATACCGGAGGCAATCACCCAGCGATGGAGATTCTCGTCCCCTTCCATATCTATGGCATGACCGGCATAATGACCGCCGCCGCCGTCCGCCCGTTCGACCTCGATCCGCATCCGTGGATTGGAGACATGGCGATCGGCGGGATAGTTGATCCACATGACGCCGTCGTCGGCGATACGGCTGCCGGGCGCTCCGAAGTTGACGCCCATCCGGCGGATGGATGCGCGTGCGGGATCCGCGTAGGTGTTGTAGGTCCACATTTCGTTCTCGGGCATATGAACGAAAGCGAGCGAAGTCTGGTGCTGGTAGGCGCACGTGCAGGTGCGTGAGTATTCGGGGGCGTTGAGCACGCCGCCGGCGGCGATCAGGTTGTTGGTGCATCCGGCCCGGAACCCGCCCAGGTTGCCCGTGCCGCTCTCGTTGGCGAGGTCATAGTAGGCGGCTGCACCGGAACGGAACGTCACGAGATAGCGGCTCACGTTATGCGTGCCGCAGCCTTTGGTTCTGGTGTAACCCCAGGGGTCGGGCGTGCCGGTCAGGGGGTGCTCCCGCTCGACGATCTCGCCGGTCTGCAGGTGGACGGCGTGGTTGCCGGCCCCGCCGATGATCCAGGCGTTGTCCTCGTGCAGGGCCGCGGGGCCGGCATAGGATTCTTCATTGCTCCATATCCTCCGCCCGTCGGCGCCGCGCATGGCGACCATCTCCCCGCGCGGCTCATCAATGAGCGTCGAACGTCCGCCGGGCCGTCCGCCCTGGAAGAGCACATCGTGCCTTTCCGAGTAAGAGAGCCACGTGCCGAAGACATCCTCCTCGCAGCTCCAGAGGGTATCGCCGGACGTCAGATCGAGGGCATGGACGGCGGCGTCAACGTCCGGCTCGACGCCGCGGCGGGCCAGATGGGCGCGGAGGTGCTCCGAGATGTGGTCGATGACAAACGTGCGGCCCGCACCGCTCACAATGGCGTTGTGACGGAATCCGTAACGGGCGCGGCGAACCCAGCGGACTGCGCCCGTGCGCCGGTCCATGACCAGGAGAAACTCGCTCGATGTGGCGTTCCAGTTCCATAACCGGTCTCCCTGCACTTCATCGGGACGCCGCCCCCTGGCGCTCGAACCCGCGTGGCGCACGCCGCCGATGTACGGATCTTCTTCAAACATATGGGGGTAGGCGCCGACGATCAGGGCATCGTCCAGGACGCTGATATATCCCCAGCGCCGTTCCAGTTCCGGATTGTGTATATCCTTTGCATAGGAGCCGTCCGCTCCGTTCCCCGCGGCGAGTCCGGCCAGTTCTTCGCGTCCGGGCAGGCTGAATTCCGCCAGCTGCTCGCCCGTCTGCAGATCGATCCGCAAACAGCGGTCGTCATGGATGACATAGACGCTGTCGCGGGTCGAAACATAGGGGCTGCCGCGGAAGTTCGCCCCGAAATGGCTGGGAAAATAGACACTGGAGCCTCTTTGGAAGCGCTGCTCGTGGGCCATGCTGGTGAATGCCGCGCCCACGCCCGGCAGTTCAATCGACCAGATGCGGCGTCCCGTGTAGACGCACCGGGCGGTGAGATGATCGACGCCCAGGATGATCAGACATCCCTCCACCACCTGCGGGATCGGGCCGTTCATGTGGCGCGGCAGGGTGCGGTGGTTGTTCTCACCGCCGAACCATGTGATGCCCAGCGGCGCACGGACGCGCGAATCGTCGCTGTAGGCGGTGTTGGCCGCATCGGAATACTGGTGCGTCCACGCTCCGGCGCCCGGCAGAGGGCCGGGACGCTCCAGTACGACGGAGCCGTCGGCCCGCGTGAGTTCGGCCTGTTCGAGTCCGGCCCCGGCGAACGCCTCCGACAGACGCTCGAGCTGACCCGGATCGCCGAAAAGATACGCGGCGCCGCCATAGGGCCGCATCGGACGGAACAGCGCCCGTGCAAACGCCTCGCCGGCGTCGTACCCGGCCGCCCCGAGATCCTCCGAGACGATGAGGGACGCGATGTAAGGCGGGAGCGAATGCGACAGGGCGTCGCCCTGCAGAACGGCCACCCGTTCGCCGTAGAGGCCCGCGCCGCTGAGACGGCGCCGCAGACGCGCCACCTTCTCCGGGTCGGGATCATAGGCCACGATATGCAGCTCGGAACGCTGGAGCAGATTCTCCAGCAGGCTCCCGGAGCCGATGCCGTACATCACGGCGTATCCGGCATCTGCACCGGTTTCTTCGAGGATGCGCTGCGCGCGGCCCGCCCACACGTCGTCGGGCGTATCGAAAGGCCGCAGCTCGCCGCTATGGACGAGGGGCTCGCGTTCCTCGGGCCCGAAGCAGTAAATGCGGCCCTCTTCGGTGACGACGAACAGGCGGTCGTAGGCAGCCAGCAGACGCCAGGCGCGGCCTTCGACCCGCCGGGACCATGCGGCGCTGTCATACCGGCGCGAGCCGGCCGAGATATCCGATTGCCGCACCGGCAGCAAGCCGTCCGCGGTCACGCTGTAGCCGCCCCTGCGCTTGTCAACGACAAACTCCAGAAGTTCGCCGGTCTGCAGGTCGTAGTGCGCCATTATGGGC
>PUPC01000030.1 GCA_003553185.1 Planctomycetota bacterium
CTTCGGACAACAACCACGCCGAGCGGGAGATTCGTCCGGCGGTGATTATGCGCAAGAACACCCTCGGCAACCGGAGCGGCAAAGGTGCCCGCACGCAGGCCATCCTGATGTCCGTGTACCGAACACTCAAGCTCCGCGGGCACGACCCGCTCGACACCATTGTTGCCGCCCTCCGCGAATACGTTCGCAGCGGCTCCTTGCCGCCGTTACCAATTTGATCCACTTCATACGGCTGAAGTGTTACCTGCGAACAAACATGCCCCCAGTCTAGCGCGGGACACCCAAATCGGGAAGGCCCCCCTTGGGAAATAAGGACTTATGACACAAATTCAGCGGGGCGTTGAAGTCAGGACTTACGGCATCAGTTCATCGAGGCCGTTACTTCGGAAGAATGCCATGTGGCTTTCGCGGAGTACCGGGACCGGCTGAAGGACGAGGCGGCAGCGGAAGAACCGGTCGAGCCACCCGCACCGGACGAAGATTGGTATTGGCGGCCTTCGGAAGACCGAGATGTGTGGTGAGCACAGAAGAGCAGGACCGCCCAGTGGGCAAATGAACAGGATGGTCTCAACCGACAAGGGACCGGGCCGGGAGAGCTATTCCATGCGTTCGGGCGGGATGATAACCGTTTCTCCCGGGCCGCGCAGCTGCGGGGTCTGGTCTTTGCCCGTCTCGTCGCGCCACTGCCCCATCAGTTCGTCGATCCTTCCCTGAAGCTCCCGGGCAGTCAGCGGCCGACCCGGTTCGGGCGCCGCCTGGCCGAGGGCCCGGACAAACGCGTCGGAGAATACGCTCTGTGTCCCGCCCTCTTTGATGTACGACATCTCGTCTTCGTCGCAGGAGAAGAACACCGTCACCCTCCCCGATGCTTCCGGTTTGATTGTTTCCGGGGCGTGCTCCTCGGCGGGCCGGCATACATCGAGCACCACGACCTGCTGGCCCGCGTCCGAGTTCCGGAGTATGTCCTCGATTTCGCGCAGTGCGATCCCGCCCCCCCTGTCGCCGTCCCTGGGGATGAGGTAGAGTTCGTTGTTTCGCATAATCCCGTGGCCGGAAAAGTAGAAGAACGCCATCCCGTCCGCCCCGGTATCGGCCGCCAGCCGGTTCATTCGCCTCCTGATGGCCCCGCCGCTCGGCCGGTCTATCTCCCGTTCGGCGTCACAGGTCATCAGGGTGATCCGACCGGGTTCGATCCTTCTCGCCCGCCGGATCGTTTCGGCGACGGCGCGGGCATCTTCACGACAGCCGGGCACATTGCCGAGGAAAAGATAGTCCTCGATCCCGACAATCAGCGCCCGGCTCGCCCGGTCAGGCCGGGCCTCTCGGGTCACGACCAGAGTCCGCTCGGTCCTCTTGCCCGCGTCGTTCTCGGCCACGACACGGAATATGTTGCGGCCGAGCCGAAGGGCCCCGGTGTATCGGACGATGCGGTTCTCGCCGACCTCGACATCGGGGACTTCGAACTCGGCCTGCTCGATCACATCCCGGAGGTCGGCTCCGTCGAGTCCGGCGAGCAGTTTCACGCGCTCGAGCTTTCCCCGTGACTCGGTGATGTTGACGGTGAGATCGACCCGGTCGCCTGAGGTGGTCAGGTCGGAGGTCGGGCTGACGAAGGTGACCCCGGGCGGGGTCGTGCCGAATCGGGTCACGACTACCGGCTGAGTATCCCCGGCGCCGTCGGGCGCGTCGGTCGTCAACGACCGCCAATCGGCCCACAGCGTTTCGGTCCGGCTGCGGTCGTCCTCCTGTACGGAGAGCTCGACCTGTACCCATTCCGGTTCGTCGCCGTCCCCGTACAGTTCGCCCACAGCCCGGAGCACGCTCCCCCTGGGCGCGCGGGCGTACTCGCTGGCCGCATCGGACGCCCCGGAGCGCAGCACCGCCTCCTCGGCGGCGACGTAGTAGTTCCGGTTCACGACCACCGGGCGGCGGGCGACGCGCCGGTCGAAAGGAAGCTCGATCTGCCGCCGGTCGGCTCGCTCGAACGACTGCTCCGATACGGTGATTCTCGGCTCGAGCTTTTCGAGTGTGCTCCAGGGCCTTATGGCGATGTTGAACCGGGCGCTCTTCACCTCGCCCGGCTCGATATCGCCCAGGGTCTGCTCGGTCTCGGAGAGGACCTCGATGGAGGGATCGCGAGCGAGGTCCAGGTGTACCGTTGCCCCCGACGCTGTCACCCGGCCGTTGTTCCTGACGGTCACGACCAGGTCCGCTGGATGACCCCGTCGGCGTTCCCCACCGCCGTCTCGCTCCGGGTCTCGTCGTCGATCACCTCATACGTCCAGGCCAGAGCGGGCCAGTCGAGCGACGGGCCGTGGACGGCAATCCTGGTGGGTTCCGGCTCGAACCGGTTCCCCTCTTTCCAGGCGATCTCGATGTCGTATCGTCCGGTCGGGTCGAGCCCGGTCAGCGGGAGTTCGACGGTGCGGCGGACGGTCTCGCCCGGGTTCACCTTTCCGAAGATGAAGTAATAATCGCTCAGCCGGCTGTCCTGCGGGCATTCTGTCTTCCCGATGAGCCGGTAGAGGGTCCCGCGGCTCGCATTGGTAACGGTCGCCGTCAGCTTGAGCACGTCCGGGCGTTCGGCGGGCTGGCCCTCGACCGCGACCACCGGACGGGCGGAAGGCATCAGGTCGGTCCGCTGTCTTCCGAAATCCACCTCCCGGTCGTGCAGCCAGATTTTGTCCGGCCGGGTCCGCCCCTCCCACAGCCGGCGTGCGAAGTGCCGGCGCATCAGGTCGGCGGGGAGGGCCACCGAGACCGGGCCGGCACGGGTATCTTCGGCCGTCGCCTCGATTTCTACTTTGGCGGCGTCCTCGGGCAGCACGGGCAGGTCGGCGAGGTCGATGGACAAGCGGCCGCGGGCGTCCGCGTTCCGGGTCAGGACGAAGTCCGTGCCGGGCAGCGTCACCGAGGCCCGAGTATTTCCCACGGGCCTGGTCCGCCGCCGGGTTCTCGGTTGTGTGCGCCGACTACTCTCCGCGGTCTCGTGGCGCGCCGTCTTCGCCCAGCCGACAAGGAATAAAGGGGCTGGCGGTGCGTTCGCAGCTAATGAATCCCAATCGTGCCAGAATTCAAGTATGATACATGGCGGAGTAAACAGGGCCCAACCTAGCGGAAGGACCATGGCTTGGAAAGCGTTTCCGAATTCGGTTTCCATTTCTGGAAGGGGCTCCACATTACGGTCACCCCAAGCCCCAGCTCCTACGTACGGAAAGAGTCCCAACACAAGCGATCTGCGGGACCTCGTTATCGATTCCCGGACGTTATCATATTCGGTCACCTCATATTCCCCGTCGAACCGGAGAGAGACCGCTCCCCTGCGTTCATCAAGTGAGGGGACTATGTCCAAGCTCTTCAACTCCGTTCTGCTGGCAGTCTCCCGGCCCAGTTCCTCCCGGTCGAGTTCCCTCGTACCGGCCGGGATTGCCACGCACCCTACCACCAGCAGAGGGACGAGGCAGGGCAAAACATTTTTCAGCAGCGCGACCAGCCGCCTCGCCGTCGAATCGGGAACTGCCGCGGGAAGATTCCGATAACTCATCGCTCTATATCCACTCCGCACCTGTCTCACCGTCCGCCCCGTCCGGAATAAATATTCACTTTGCCCCGCAGGCATCCCGATATATCGTTGCGGCCCAAGCTCGGGCTCGCATTTTCGCCGACCGCGATGCCCCAGCCCCGGCAATCGCGGATGGTGTTGCCCTCATAGACCCCGGTGCTCGTGCCGTGGATGTAGATGCCGTCCAGCGCGCCATCATAAATCAGGTTGTTCTTCACCGTCGGTTCCCCGCCGGCGACTTCGACACATGCTAATCCCCGGGAACGGATCAGGCAATCCTCGATATGCAAGTCACCCTTCGCGACGAGCACGGCGGCGTAATCGACCTCGGCATCGAGGATGATGCGCAGATTTCGCAGTTCGGCCCCTGTGGCGGTGGAGAAAACAGCGCAGTTCCGGGTGGCGCGGATGACGGCGTCCCAGTTGCCGCGCCCTACGATGGCGACGGATTTGTCGAGAATCAGGTGTTCGTCGTAGATGCCGGGGGCCACTTTGATGGTCGCGCCGGGTCGTGCGGCCTCGACGGCCTCGGCAATGCTGGTGTAGTCGCCCGAGCCGTCGGCGGCAACGGCGATATGGTTCCCGGCGGGTGCGGCGAGCCAGGCCAGCAGCAGTCCGGCGAGCGCGAACGCGAGGAACGCGCCCGTCGCCGCCAGTTTGCGCCGACCGGAGGGCCGTTCGGCCGGTTTCGGCTCATTCCGGCCGCCGGCCGGTTCCAGCGGCGGGTCGGCCCGCCGGGGCAGCCGGACGGTGACGGTCGTTCCCTTGCCGGGCGTGCTCTCATAGGAGACCAGGCCGCAGTGTTCGTCCTCAATGACCCGGCGGACGAACGCGACGCCGTCGCCGCTGCCGGATGTGGACGCCCCGGCGGCTCCGATTTTCTCCAGCCGGTCGGGGGTCATCCCGCACCCGGTATCCGACACCGTGATGATGGTGTCGCGGGTCTCTCCATCGACATCGATGCCGAGTGCAATTCGTTTTTCGCCATTATGGCAAGCGGGGAACGCGTATTTGAGTGCGTTGCGGACCAGTTCGCTCAGGGCGTCGAGCAGTCTCGTGCGGTCGGCGAACACGAGTGTGGCGTTTTCCGCGTGGCTCGACAGGCGGTCGAGAGTGACGCCTTCCGCCTCACACGTTGCCCGCTGAACGCGGCAGAGTTCTTCCATCACGTCCGCCGGGTGGATTCGCCGGTCGCCCACCGCCTTTCGGATGCGGTCGACGGCGGCCAGGATATCGTCAACATCGCCGACGATTCGTTCGGCGAACTGCCGGCAGGCGGCGGCATTATCTCTGGGCGGGAGCTCGAGCCGGCCGCCTTCGACGAGGTCGGCGAGCGATGCAGAGACGGCCCGGCTCTCGGCTTCGAACAGGTCTCGGATACGGAGGCCCGGCGCCACCTCGTGGTTCAGATATTCGTCGATGAGGTGCCGGGCGTCGGCGATTTTATCGAGTGCCTCGGCCAGGTTGTCCATGAATCCCCCGTTGCCGGAGCGTCTGCCCGGCAACTCCTGGGCCAGCATCCGCAGGTTGTAGAAGCACGCTTCGACCACGCCGTGTCGCAGCCGGGAGTTTGCGGCTTCCAGTCGATGCAGGGCGGGGACATCCAGTTCTTCGAGGTTCACGGTCGGAGCTCCTCGGAATCGTCGCGCAACTGGAACACTCGGCGTTTCCAGGCGCGGTAGTTGTTGAATGCCCTGTCGTCGGGGTCGTCTTTGGGGATGAAGCCGAGCAACCGTCCGGCCTCGCGGTCGGTTCGAACCTGCTTGAGCGCCCGTTCCATCATATCGGCGAGTGTGAGCTTGCCGTGCAAGTCGGCGAACTCCTTGATGTCGGTCGGGGCGTTGCCGTTCACCAAGTCCTGCCAGAGATCGTCATGGGATGTGTCGGAATGAGTGATCGGCCCGGTCGTTTCGATGTCTTCGGGAGTCAGTTCGGGGCCTGCGCCGAGTGCGACCGCCCCTTCGATAACGTTTTCCAGTTCGCGGACGTTTCCCGGCCAGGGGCGGTCGGCCAGCTCCCTGAGCGCATCTTGCGACAGGTACTTCCCGGCTCCCGGTGCTTTTTTGTTCAGGAAGTACTCGGCCAGCAGGCGGATGTCTTCCGGGCGGCGCCGCAGCGGCGGGAGCGCGATGCGGACCACGTTGAGGCGATAGAAGAGGTCTTCGCGGAAGTGCCCCTGCTCGACCAGGCGGTCGATGTCCTGGTTCGTGGCGGCGACCACGCGAACGTTGACCGGCTCCGGGCTGTCCGTCCCGAGCGGCTTGATCCGTCGTTCCTGGAGTACGCGGAGCAGTTTTGCCTGGAGTTCGCCGGACATTTCGGCGATCTCATCGAGCAGGATTGTTCCCCCCTCGGCCGCTCTGAACGCGCCCCGGCGGTCTTCCTTCGCGTCGGTGAACGCACCTCGCCGGTGGCCGAACAACTCGCTTTCGAGAAGCGTTCCGGTCAGGTTGGCGCAGTTGACCGGGACGAACGGTTGTTTGCTCCGCAAGCTGCGGTTGTGGATTTCCCGGGCGACCAATTCCTTTCCGGTGCCCGTCTCGCCGAGGATGAGCACCGTAACGTCCTTCGGGGCGACGGTTTCGATGACGCCGAACACCCGTCGCATTGCCGGGGACGCACCGACGAGAGGGCCGAACGAGGTCCCCTCCCCGGAGGCGGTTTCCATTTCGTCGCGGAGCCGGAGCGCCGCCTCGAGCGAGGCGGTTCTCTCCCGGAGCTCGCGGCTGGCGATGGCAGCTCCGACCATTGTGCGGAGGGTCCCGCCGTCGGGCGGTTTGATGATGTAGTAGAACGCGCCCATTCGGACGGCTCGAACCATGTCGCCGTCGTCGCCCGATGCGGTGAGCATCAGGACGGGCAATGCGGGGAACCGTTTGCGTATTTCGGACAGTGCGACCAAGCCCTCTTCGTCGCGGACACTACCCAGCTTCGGTGGCATTGCGATGTCGAGGAGTACGCACGCCACGTCCTCCGTCTCCAACATCGCCAGCCCTTCCTCGGCATCGGATGCGTACAGGATGACGTGGTCGTCGAGAGCGACGTCCAGCGACTTGCTGAACTCTTCCGCCTTGTCGTCGATCACCAGCAGGGTCGCCATCGTTCTCCTCGGCAGCGGTCAGTTCGGTTCGTCGTCCTCTTCCGGTGGAGCCACCTGGTTGAACACGAAGGTATCGACATAATCCAATTCGGCCTGGCGGAGGATTTCGAGGCGGTGGTCATCTCCGGCGGCTCTTCCGAGCCGGGCGGCGATGTCCCATATATCTTTCACCTCTTCGTGATGGGCGACAATGTAAAGCACATTCCGGCCGGGATTGTTGTCCAGCACGTACCAGTGTGCCGTGCCTTCCCTATCCCTGCCCGGTGCGGTGTACACCCACAGCGCTCGGGCAAAGGGTGGCGCAGGTCGGAAGCGGCCTTCTTCCCGCCATTCTCGTGGCAGCGGATACAGGACCTGCCCGCGTCCATCGGAACCATAGCACAAGACATAGACGTATGCGTGGGCATCGGTTGAAAATTGCAAGCTGAATCTGTCGCGATTCTGAAGCTCCCCCCCATCCTCGACAACCCATTGCTTCGGCCCCCTGAACAAACCTGTACGTCGAGCGCGAACCTCCACCTCGACAGCACTGACGTTGGCCACTCGGCCCTCTCCTTCCGGGATGTTGATAAAACGGCGTCTGTCCCACAAAGTCGGCTCCATGTCCAGAGTGATGGAGCCGGCCTTGAGAACGTTGTTCGTTCTGGTGACAACAACACGCCATTCGATTCCAACTCGATCATTTCGCCAGGAGATGTTTCCGGTGACCAGCAGGCCTGCGATTTCTACGAACTCCCTGGGCAATGGCGGTGCACCGTCTTCTCGTCGGACTATGTCCATCACCGACAGGTCGTGTTCCTCCAGCACCTGGGCGAGCTGCATTCGATTCTGGATTCGCAGCCAATCAGGGCGTGAGCCAGTCAGTTCGCGTTCTATTGCCTGCGCCAAGTCCACTCCGACCCCCCGTATAAGGTGGGTGCCCGCATCCGGAAATGGGACGACTGCTATTGTGTAAGCTCGTTCTTCCGGGTTCCGGTCCTCAAGTGTCTCGATAATCGAGCGGGCGGCTGCCTTCAGTCTTACTTCTCGGCCCCCTCGGTCCACTTCACCGGCGCGGGCACCGTACGCTGCCACACCGAGAATACAGAACAGGAACAAGGGGGCAGTTGGGTGTTTCGGTTTGCAAGCGTTCATCTTATTCCTTTTCTATCAGTTCTCGCGCCGCCCGTATTCCTCATCGAAACCGTTTGGGGGGCTTCTGCCATATAACAAGTAGAATCCAACCCGCAATGGGAGGTCGTTTTTTTTCTAACGCCAGAACGACGGAGCCGACGAACCGGCTGCGTGGGCAGGTGTGCGGTGCGGCCTCTTTGCAGAGCCATACCAGCCCCTCCAAGGCAGGTCGATGTCGGGGACTACTTTCCCGGCTGTCATTATAGAAGTTCGAAAGCTGTTTTGTCAAGAATTCAGGCGGGAATGGGATATGCAACGCCCCATATTTCAATCGGTCTGGAAGGTCGGCGGTGTTGCAAGAGGTCACTCCTGCCAGAGTTGGATTGATTCGCCGCCCGACTGGGTTCCGAGCCATGCGGTGCGTGGAACGAGCACCATCGCTCCGTTGACATCCTCGAAGCGGCAGTCGATGCGGGCGATGTCTTCGGCGCCGATCTCCCGCCCGGCCAGTTCGGAGACCTGCCGAGCGGTGTCGCGCTCGAGCTGACGGAGGAACCGCCCCAGGTGTGCCGAAGCGAGGCCGAGCTGCATCCGATCGAACTCGGCTTCATCGGTGATTGCGTCCCTGATGGTGCCGTCGGCCCTCGCAGCGGAGATGGCCTGGTTTCTGATCGCGTCGTAAGCCGCGTTCGAGCCCTCTTCATGTAGATAACGCCCAACCTCAGCAATGTAGTTCCGGATGGTGGACCGGTCCCGCATCAGACGTCCGTCATCGGTGATGAGATAGTTGAAGCGGTCGGGATTGAACAGGAACGGCTCCATGTGATAGCTTTCGAAGAGGCTCCTCAACGCGGATACTGTGCGCGGAAGCCCTTTGATACGAATGATGCTCATCGTGCGGTCCGGGTCGAGATCATCCGGCAATTTTTCGAGGAACGAGTGGAATTCATTTATGTCCTCGAAGTTCATCAGATAGCTTAAAGGGAGTTCCCGTCTCGGGGATGGGACGACCTCGGTGTCCCTGTCGGTACGTGCGGCGGCCGGCGGGACATCTAGATCGGTCGGCCTCTCGGGGGCGTCTTTGGCGGCAGGTCGGAAGCGCTCCGGCCGACTGGGTGTGCGTTCCGACTCAACCGGAGCGGGTTGAGGTTCTTCTTCCGGCACCGCCTCCGGTTTCGTCTGCTCCGGTTCACGCGCCAGGAACACGTCTGCGGTGTGTGAGATGTATCCGTCGTCGCTCTCGGTACGAGGAAGCGACGGGACATTGGCCCACATCAACACCAGAAAAATGACGCACCCTGTAAGGGCTATGATTTGTGAGAACAGAGTTCGAGAAAATGAACGCAGCCGCATTGCCTTCTCCTCACTCCTCGGTGAATCTCAGGTGGAACCGCCTCGAATCCAGCCCGGCCTCGGCCAAGCTGATCGTTGCGTCGGAAGTCCGAACGCTGGGCGTTCCCCGATACGTGTTCAGTATGACGCGGGCGTTGCGGAATTCCGGATTCTCCTCGATGAGATTCCGCACGACCCCCGCGACGGATTCGGGTTCTGACACGGTCTCCTCGCCGACCCTGATACGTCCGTCTTTACGAAGATGGATGGCTAGCAGGAGCCCGCCGTCGTGCTCGGCGGACTCATCGAGCAGCGCCTCGTCTGCCCAGGATCGGTCGGCCGCGAGCTGGAACGAAGCCGCCAGGAACATTACTACGAAGAGTGCATAGACCGCCGTCAGCAGGAACAGGTCCCGGGCCAGCCGGTTGGTCCCCATTTCCAGGAACGTGCCCGGGTCGTCCGGTGCATCCGAGCCATCGGCCAGAATCTCTTCGGATGTCATCCCGTTGCCTCACTTCTCGCGCGTCATCGTCAGGACGATGTCGGTCAGGTTAGGTACACGCGGCTCGGACAGCGGGAAAATAGCCGCCCCGAGCTTCTCCAGCCGGCCCTCACGCACTCTTCGGACGGTCTCGGCCTCGGCGGTGCGGACCCGTTGCGCCTCGGTGCTGAGGTATTCGCGATAGGAGTTCGGGTTGTCAGAACCGCCGTCCGCTCCGTACAGCCGAGCTTCCGCCCTGCGGCCCTGAAGAACTCGTTGAAGCGTAGCCAACTCGCGCTCCTCCCGGTCAATATCCTCGTTGACCGCCGCCAGGGTCGCCTGGATCGTCTTGAGCCGGGTATTCCGCGTTGAACGGAACCGGAGCAGACTCTCGTCGCGCAAGATCGGGTCCTCGATCTCTTCTATTTCGGCGATGGACTCGGGCGACGAATCGATCACTGCGACCAGTTGGGCCTCCAGGGCACCTTGCTGCTTGTGCAGGGAATCCAGCCGTGCCTCTTTCTTCTCGATCTGAACCTTGAGATCCTCCGGGCTCAGCCGTGAGATCGAGATTTCGGAAGCCCGGTCGGCCAGCGTATCCCAACTGGGCGCGGGCTCCGGCTCCGACTCCGGCTCGCCCGCCGTGCATAACGCCGCTGTCGCCATCATACCAACCAGAACGATTGTAATCTTGATAAGTTTCATCGGTATGTTCTCCTTTCATGTTTGATTTGGTTTAGCGATCTCCGGCCGGCGGCCTTCGATATTCAATCGCTTCGCCATCGGTCCAGCGCCGAAAGACCTCGGTGTGCCGGAGGATGACGTCGGACGTCTCGGCGTCTTCGCCCTTAGCGGTCACCAGCCCGCCGGAGGCCATGTCCATCAACTGCTGGCCAAGCCGCCTGGTGAGCTCGCGGGTCTCTTCGATCTTATTGAACCCGGTGACAGCGGCCTGCCGGCTCGGCAGGTTCTCGGCCAGGGCCGAGGCCATCTGGAGCCGCTCGACGATGAGCGGCATATTCGAAGCCAACTCGCTGATATCGGTCAGGGCATCGGCGGCCTCGGCAAAGAACTGCTCGTACAGGGTGAAATCCTTCACCGACTGATCGCTCACCTCGTCCAGTGCCGCCAGGAAGTCCTGCTGGAAGGCGATCCGGTCGGCAAGCCGGTTCAGGACCTGGGCCTGCCGCTTCTCCGTCTCGAACAGCCGCCGCATCTCCCAGTCGGACAGATCGCCGCTCCGGCGCTTCTGCCTGTTTTCGGCCGCTATCTCCTTGTACTTCACCTCCTCTCGCTCAAATTCTCGGCGAAGCGCCTCGATGCGGCTCTCTGTCTGTGTGGTGCCCTGGGTGTAGAGGATGGCGGTCTGGGAGTTGATCCCCCGGACCTCCTCGGCCATCCCGGCGATCCGTGCCTTGTTGTCGGCGGCCCCTCTCACGAAGCCCAGGACCGCTCCCACAAAGCGCCTCTGGTTCTCCTCGGACGGGTCCGCCTCGGCACGCTCACCGGCCTCGACTGCATCCAGCCCCCGGCTTAGCGTATCCTCCAGCAGCGGGACCACCTTGCCGACGTTCTCGCCGGCGCGCTCGTAGTTCTCGTGGACCTGCTCGAAGTCGAAATCGGCGACGTCGGGGAACTCGGCCGTGGTCAGACTGCCGGATCGCTCTCCGAAGGCTGGCGAAAACAACGCCAGCGAGCCGACTGCCAGTACTGCCAGAATCGTCAAACGAATCATCTTTCGCATGGGTGCTCTCCTTTCTTTTCTAGCGGCTCTGGGCCACGCCAAGGTCTAACGAACGGGCCGACTGAGAGATGCGCTCGCGCAGGGCTGGGTCGCTGACCGCCGACCACGCCGCCCGGGCCTCGCCGTCGCGGCCCCGCTGATAAAGCAGCAGGCCCCACACCGCCAACTCGGTGTCGCTAAGCAGTCGCCCGTTCGCATCCGTCCAGGTCACGTATTCTCCGAAGCAATCGAACGCCTCGTCCCAGCGACCGGTGCGAGCGAGCAGCAGGCCCAGGTTCCGCTTGAGACAGGCGCGGGTCAGCCCCTCGCCCGATGCGTGCTCCAGGCCCATCCGATACACGCCGACCGCCGCGTCGGGATCGTCGCCCTCGAGGAGCGCCCCCTTCAGCAGCAGGGCCTGCGGGGTCGGACCCAGTCGGATCGACTCGTTTACCGCATCCAGCGCCGCGTCGTATCGGCTCTCGTGATAGTCGACCGCAGCCAGATAATAGGCGGCCTCAGCGCTCTCTTCCTGCCTCATCGACGCGTTCAGGGCGGCCCTCGCCCTGGTGGCGTTCCCGGCCAGCATCGCCGACTTACCATCGGCGAGCGACCGTGATGCGGCGTCCAACCTACCCCGGCGGGAAGCACAGCCGGCCACCGGAATAACAAACGCCAACCAGAGCACCAGTGCTCCGATCTGCCTACCTTTCATCTTCATCTTCGCTCTCCTTTCCTGTCCAACCGTCTTTATCCGAGCCGGCATCCTGACCGGCTCCCGAAAAAATCTGGTCCTTCTGTTCGCGGCAATTCTCGCCCAACCGACGCAACGACTCGACGCGCTCACGCCCCGCCTCGAGGTTCGAGTTCAGGCGGGCTCGGGCATCCTCGGGCCGAAGCATCGAGGTGAGTGCCCGGATGCGCGATGCATCGCCCCCTTCGTCCGGAATGGAGACCGGGACCTGCGGCGAGGCGACCGGCTCCGCGCCCTCCTCGTATTCGGCCGACTCATCCCGGACGGGCTCCGCCTCTGTCACCTCCGGGACGACCTCCCCGTCTGTCCCCTCCGGGACGAGCTCCGGGTCCCCTGCCGCTCCATAATTCAGCGCGATCAACCCCCCGACGAGCACGATGCCGACCAGCAACGCGGTCGCCCATCGGCCGCGCCGGGGCGGCGGTGACAACAGTTCGTCCACTCCCCTCTCCACCTTCGTTCTCCGTCTCATCCGTCACCTCCTTTGCCTTCATCCGAGACCGACACGGCTCCGCCGCACGCCTCATATTCCGTCAGTGCAGCCCGGACGCGGGCGTCGAGCCGGCGCAGCCGGCGAGTGAACCGCCCGATGGCCGCCTCGTTCAGGACATAGACGGGGGTCATCAGAGCGGCCGCCGTCAGCCCGACCAGGGTGGTTGTAAACGCCTCGGCCATTCCGTCCATCGCCGCCCGGGCCGATCCGGCGTCCGCCATCCCGGAGAACCCGCTGAGCTGGGCGTAAAGCCCCTTGCAAGTGCCCAGCATCCCCAACAGCCCGAACACCTGGATGGCCGTGACCAGCAGCCGGCGGCCAGCTGTTATATCCCCGCCCACCGATTCCTCCATCACCGACTCCCGAACGCTCGACCAGGCGCCCGGGGTGCGCAGGCCCGAAAGAGCTCGGCCAAGAATCGAAAGAATCGGGTCCCGCGACCTGTCCGCTCGCTCGCCCGCCTCGGCGAACCGGCCCGCCCGGATCAGGTCCTCGACGGTGGCGAGCGACGCCGCTCGCTTCGAGCCGGACCCGCGGGGGCGGAACCGGCGCCAGAACAGCCACCGCTCGATCCCGACCCCCAGGCACGCGAAAAACAGAATCGCCGTGACCACGCCGACCCCGCCGCTGCCGGCGAACACCTCGGCCGTATATTCCAGAAGTGATTGTCCCATCATTCTCGCTCCCTACTTCTGCGCGATTGCAACGAACGGCGAAAACTCACTCAACCAACTCGCATGTCGTATGTGCAAACGGCATGCCAAACGGGAAGAAAATCACGAAAACGGAGTGAGAGGGGAAAACAGCGAGCCGGACGGAGTACAGAGCACAAGGAGTGTGACCGGACAGTCGCCGCCCTGTGACCGGCCCGTCACAGAGGAGGGCGGCAAAATGCAGACGGGAGGCCGCGCTGGACGACGGGCGATGGCCCCCTGCGGTCGCCCACCCGCAGTATATCGCGCCGTTATGTCATCCCGGGCTTGGGGCGGTTCAATATCACTTCGCCAAGTGGGGTTCGCGCCGGTCTATTCGGCGCGATTGCCGCCGCTCAAAATGACAGGTAAGCCTGGAGGAGGAGGCCATCTGCGTTGCCGTGGGCGCAATCAATCCCCGCGCAACTCCCGGGCTCTTTGATGTGCCCGTTGCGCTTCCCGGTTCCTTCCGAGGAAGGATAGAGTGTTTCCCTTGTTTTGCCACGCCATTGCAAACTCCGGATTGAGCCGCGTCGCCCGCCGGAACGCATCCAGGGCGTCGGCATAGCGCTCGAGACCGTAAAGTGCCCAGCCCTTCCCCTCCCACGCTACGGCCTCTTCGGGGTCGATTTGTGTCGCCCGCCGGAACGCATCCAGGGCGTCGGCATAGCGCTCGAGACGGAAAAGCTCCCAGCCCTTCCAATTCCACGCCCCTTCAGATTCGGGATCAAGCCGCGTCGCCCGCCGGAACGCATCCAGGGCGTCGGCATAGCGCTCGAGACGGAAAAGCGCCGCGCCCTTCCCAATCCACGCTTCGGCCTCTTCGGGGTCGATTTGTGTCGCCCGCCGGAACGCATCCAGGGCCTCGGCATAGCGCTCGAGACCGTAAAGTGCCCGGCCCTTCCCCTCCCACGCTACGGCCTCTTCGGGGTCGATTTGTGTCGCCCGCCGGAACGCCACC
>PUPC01000268.1 GCA_003553185.1 Planctomycetota bacterium
CCCGCCGCTGCCGGCAGGGGCAGACCACGCCGCCGATGCTTACGCTGCGGCCCGGGGGGGCGATGCCGTTATCCTGGTCACCGAATGGGAGGCCTTTAAAGATCTGGACCTGCCCCGGCTGCGAAAGGTCATGGCCGGGGATGTCTTCCTGGACGGCCGCAACGTGTACGACCCGGAAACCATGGGCAAAGCGGGTTTCCGCTACAGCGGCATAGGACGCTAGGAAACACCGTGCAAAAGCCCTGTCAAAAGTGCTGTGCAAAAGCCCTGTTAAAAGCCCTGTCAAAAGCGCCTCTCATTATCAATATTAATTCGGCATCCGACCGATGAATCCGACCGACGAATCCGACGTCTATCAATTTAAAGGAAACAGGTGAAAACGTTGAGTGAAATGTTAAAGCTGGAGCGAAACAAGCTCTGCCCTTGCGGCAGCGGGAGAAAATACAAAAAATGCTGCTTGAATGAGGTCGATGAACAGTACATGCAGTTAAAAAAGGCGGATCATCCCTGGTTATCTCCCGACCTGCTGAAAGCCATGTCCCTGGTTACCGGCCTTAAAACCGGGATTAAAGAGACGGCCCCCGATTTATCTCAAATGGAAGAAGCCGTGGAGCAGATCAACAAGAGCTATTTTATTCCAGGGTTGGATGACAAAAAACCCGATGATTACCTGTATCATCTAAACAGCGTGTTTGTTGATTTGTTGACCAAAGACACCTTTTTTCAGAAAATGCGCCTCGATTTAAAGCAGGGCCTCGATCTCCTGGCTAAAGCTGAAAAGAAAATCCGAGAAATTGACAACCAGGACAAGGATAAAAAGGATAACAAGGATAACAAGGATAATAGGGGCAATAAGGAAGATAAGGAAGCCAAGGCCGCAGCATTCACAAATGTGCTCCGGGAATGGCTGGCCACGCATATTGACCAACGAAAAAATGATTGGTTCGCATGGCAGCTGATGAAAGGCCTGCGGCAGCGTTCATATAGCCTGGAAGAAAGGGCATCCCTCCTTTTTAACCTGCATGCTACCCTTAGCGAGGCCCGGGCAGAAGATAATCCCTTCTGGGAAGGATTTTTAAGGGTGGTTCTCCAGGAATCTTACGACGCATTAAATCAGATGGAAGATCTGGTAGGCGTCGGAGATGATGGGCTTTTGGTCATGGAAAAGGGCCATACTTTTGACTTGGACAAAATAGATGACCTCATGAAACAAAACCCGACGTTCCGGTTCGGGATAGAAAAAAAGATCTCGGAGATCACGGGCTCCATACTCGAAATGTTTTCCAAAGGTAAACTCAACCTGGATGTTCCTCCCTACACGGTTTTCAGCGGGCTGTTGGCCATGCAAAACATACTACGGGATACTGGAACAGGCCAACCCTCTAAAAAGACAGGGGCGCATGATGCCCATAGACTGCTGGATAAAGTCAATTTTGTCACCAGCCACCCCCAAAAGGACACCATTTTGCAAGCCATCTCAAAGCAATGGCTTAGTGACTATGGTCTCTTTGCCCAGGCCTTATACCAGAACCTGGAGCAATGGCTCAACACGAAGGGAAAAGAAGGGCCGGAAAGCGAACGAGAAAATGTTGAGCAGTGCATGGCCGTCTTGGGTAGCGGGCATGAAGTCAAGCTCTCTTTTTCCCTGTATCTGTTTGCGGTCGTTTCCTTTTTTAACCTGCAGGATTCGGCCCTGCTACTGGACAGCCAGCGCATTGAAAAAAGCACGGGCATAGAAGGCGACATGCTGTTCACCCGGGAAGGGATGGAGCAATATGCCCGTCGTCTGCTGGAAGAAGATAATAACAGCACAGCAGCCGAGCATGTCAAAAAATACAAAGAACAGCTGGCAGAAAAAAGTGGATGATTTTTGGTTATGGATGATTTTTGGTTAATGAAGGGGAGATTCTCGAACCATGAAAAAGTCAGGCCGAAACGATCCCTGCCCTTGTGGTAGCGGGAAAAAGTACAAGAAATGCTGCCAAACGGATAGTAAAATGATAGTGATTCAGGAAAAAGCCACGGAATTAATGGAGCAAAGCCGATTTGAAGAGGCGGAAATGGTGCTTGCAGAGCTGCTGAATGAATTTGACGGTCATATCCTTCGTAATAACCTGGCCCTGACAGTGCTGGAACAGGGTGAACCGGAGCGCTGCCTGGATATTTTAGCCCCCTGCCTGGAGGGGCAAGGGGAAGAAATGGATTCCAATCCCTTTACCTGGGCCCTGGCCTCCAGAGCCCTGGCTTTGCTGGAAAGAAAAAAGGAAGCCTACCAGTGCTTACAGCAGGCAGAGACCCTGTTCAAAGACGGCCTTGACGATTTCCGTGCACGAAAAATCGCCGAGAAAAAATTAATCCACTGGAAGGAATATGTAATGGCCATGCTAAAAGCTGCA
Organism: Planctomycetota bacterium; assembly: GCA_003553185.1. Classification (GTDB taxonomy): domain Bacteria; phylum Planctomycetota; class PUPC01; order PUPC01; family PUPC01; genus PUPC01. The sequence goes on from PUPC01000268.1 coordinate 2,397, forward strand.
GCAGAACTGGACGATCACAGCCTTGTTTTGGAGCTTTTCCAGCGTTGGAAAACCGAATACACCAGCTGGCAAAGCAAGTATCTGGCAGCGGCGGCCTGTTTTAATTTGAAACAATACAGTAAAGCCGCTTCCTTATGGGCGGATGTGGGCAGGAAATGGAAGATGGGCTATCAATACCAGCGGGTCGCTGTCTTAATAGAGCAGGGCGCCATTCCTCCCTTTGAGTTAAGCTATAAAATGAAGACATTTAGTGATTTTGATCATCAAATAAAGAAAATCGACGGAGAAGGGGAAGAGGCCTATTTCACAGAGGCATTGCAGGATACTGCATTTCGAATGACCCTGCTCACGATGCTCCTGGATTCGGAAACAGCCGAGGACCACAGGGAAAGCCTGGTTAGAAAAATAGTGTCAAGGGGAGATAAATGGGGGGAAGCATTGGGTAAATCCTTGCTTCAATCCACTGCCTTTTCAACTTTAATAAAGGTGGCTGCCGCTCAAGGCCTCATAGATCAAGGTGTGTTCAAGCCCGACGAACCCATCCCCATGATCATTGACGGTGAAAAAAAAGAGCTGGTCATAAAAGCAATAACCATCGCAGATAATCCCAGCGAAAAGACCCGAGAGGTTATGCAAAAGGCCAAAGATCTAAAAGAACAGGGGAACCTGGAAGAAGCGATAGAGGTTCTTAAAGATGCCTGCCATCAGGACATCTTTTACCCTCCGACGGCCATAAACCTGTCAAATTATCTGCGCCTGGTGGACAGGCTGGATGAAGCCGAAACC
>PUPC01000190.1 GCA_003553185.1 Planctomycetota bacterium
CCCACCAGCGGCGCGGTGACGTGCCGGCTTGCCAAACCCCGCCGGGAGCAAGGCCAAATATGGGAACAGGGTGATCTCCCCGAACGATTCCCGGGTAGGCCGCTCGAGATGGGCGACAACGCCCATCCCAGATGAATGATCACCGGCCCATCCCCATAGGCGATGGGCAACAGAACCCGGCTTATGGCCGCCGGCGTCCGACATGTCGTGGAAGGGGGCGGTGCCGCGGCGCCGCCCCCGCCTTTTATCCCTTTTGTTTTTGGGAGCTTCCATTGGCAGAAATATGCCCCTTTCGCGGCATCCGGTACAACGAAGCCCGTTACTCCGATCTTTCATCGGTCATCAGCCCGCCTTACGACGTGATCTCTCCGGCCGAGTATCAACAACTCCGGGACCGGTCGCCCCAGAATGTCGTCCGGCTGATCCTCGGCGAAAACTACGGTTCGGGCCGGAGCGGCGAAGAGACATACGACGATTCCGCAGCGTTGCTCGACCGGTGGCTGGACGACCAAACCCTGGTCCAAGACACCCAGCCAGCCATCTATCTGCTGGACCAGACCTTTGAGATAGAGGGACAGCGGCACATGCGCCGCGCACTTATTGCCCGGTTGCGGCTCGAGGTGTTCGGAGAAGGCAACGTATTTCCCCACGAGCAGACCATGCCGGGCCCGAAAGCCGACCGGCTCGCCCTCATGAAACAGACCCGGATGAATATGAGCCAGGTGTTCGGGCTCTATCCGGGCAGCGAACAGGCGGCCGCCACTCTCGACAAGATGAGCAAGGGCGAACCGGTCGCCGAAGGAACGGGGGTGGATGGCGTTCACAATGCGCTGCGCGCCGTGTTTGACCGCGATTTGATTGATGACTTGGCCGCCTCCCTTTCCGACCGACAGGTAATCATCGCCGACGGCCATCATCGATACGAGACGGCAATCGCATACCGCGACGCAATGCGCCGCCATTCAGGCGAATGCGGTTCGGACGCACCCTGGGAGTTCGTCGCGGTCGCCCTGGTCTCGATGGACGATCCCGGTCTGGTCATCCAGCCCACCCATCGGCTGGTTCACGAAGTGCCGAACTTTGCCCCGACCGACTGGTTCGAGCGGGCGAAGGAGAACTTCCAGATTGCGGAGCTCCCGGCCGATGCCGATATCATCATGGATCGACTCGAAAAGTTGGCCGCGCGGCACGCCTTCGGGGTCGTGACTGAAAAGGGCGCAAGGATAATGATCCGGAACTCCGGGCAGCGGGGCGCGACGGGACGCCCGGAAGACCTCGACACGCATATCCTCCACCACGAGATATTCGGCGGGCTGCTCGGCATGGGCCCTGATTCCTGGCAGAAGGGCGGGCCGATCGAGTACGTACAGAGCGCAGAAGATTGTGTCCAGACCGCCTTGTCGGGGCAGGCCCAGTTGGCGGCCCTGGTCAATCCGACCCGGATGGACGAGGTTCGGGCGATCGCAGTTGCCGGCGGGACAATGCCGCCGAAGTCCACGTTCTTCGCCCCGAAGTTCCCGGCCGGGATCGTGTTCACCCCTCTCACTTGACCGTTTTGCGCCCCGCCACACCGGTGCCCGAGCGCCTGTCACGCCTATCCAGGCGCGACAGGCGGTTTCCTCTAAAACTCCACATAGATAAGGTTCGTTCGGCTCTTGTTCCGCTTCTCTCATCGCGCTAGAATCGGGGTAGTGCTCGACATATGACATTGCGGGGGTATTTCCCCGCAGCAATTCCGGGCAAGAAGAAGCCGCAGCATGGCGAATAAGCAGTCGATTGTGTTGGGCGTGATCGGAGCCGATTGTCACGCCATCGGTAATAAAATCCTCGAGTACTGTTTCAGCGAGGCCGGCTTCAAGGTGCACAACCTGGGAGTGATGGTCGCGCAGGAAGAGTTCGTGGAGGCGGCGATCGAGACGAACGCGTGCGCGATCCTCGTTTCGTCCCTCTACGGGCACGGGGAGATCGATTGCCGGGGGTTGCGAGAGAAGTGTGTCGAGGCCGGGCTGGACGGGATCCTCCTCTATGTTGGCGGGAACCTCGTCATCGGTAAGACGGATTTCACCGAGGTGGAGGGGAAGTTTCTGGGCATGGGCTTCGATCGGGTATTCCCGCCGGGGACGTCACCTGAGTCGGGCATCGAGGCACTGAAGCAAGACCTTGCCGGCCCGGGCCAACTCGATGGCTGAATATATCCTGGCGGATGTCGGCAGCACGTTCACCAAATTATGCCTGATTGATAGCGGGGAGCGAGCCGTTCGTGGTTGGGCGGCAGGTCCGACCACCGTCAATACGGACGTCAATATCGGCCTGAACACGGCCCTTGCCGAGTTGAACCTGTCGGCGTCCGATGCGAGGCCGATGCTTGTGTGCAGCAGTGCGGCGGGCGGCCTACGCATTGCAGCGGTCGGCCTCGTCCCGCAGCTCACGATGGAGGCGGCGCGCATGGCGGCCCTCGGGGCGGGGGGCAAGGTCATCAAGGCGTTTGCATACCACCTCACCGGGGAAGATATCGCCGAACTCGCCCGGCTCAAGCCCGACCTGATCCTCCTCGCTGGCGGGACGGATGGCGGTGACCGAAACCACATCTGCTCGAACGCAGAGTCCTTGAATGAGCATTTCCCGGCGACGCCGCTGATTGTGGCGGGCAATCGCGACACTTACGACGATCTCCGAACCCTTTTCGCGAAACGGGACGACGTCCTGTTCACCCGGAACGTGATGCCGGAGATGGGCCGGCTCGACCTTGAGCATGCCCGAGCAGCAATCCGACAGGTTTTCCTCGATCAGATCGTGGAGGCCAAAGGATTGGAAACGCTCCGCGCCCGCTCCGAATGCCTGATGCCAACTCCGGAAGCTGTCCGCAACGCCGCCGAGCTACTTTCAAAAGGCCTCGCGGACGAACCCGGCCTGGGCGAGCTACTCATCGTAGATATCGGGGGGGCGACGACGGACGTGTTTTCCTGCTCCGGCGGCGAGCCGGCCGCTGCAAGCACCGTCCTTCGCGGCTTGCCCGAACCGTTTATGAAGCGGACAGTCGAGGCCGATATCGGAATGCGATATACGGCCCCCTTCCTGCTCGAAGCGATCGGGGAAGAACGACTGGCAGCAGAAACCGGCCTCGCGTCGGAGGGCCTGCGCGCGTGGGCCGAGGCAGTGGCGGCCGACCCCGGCC
>PUPC01000065.1 GCA_003553185.1 Planctomycetota bacterium
AACGAAACAGGCGAAACGGTCTATCTGACCCACATGAAGGCGAGTTGGGACTCGCCCGAAGTGTATTACTCCGAAATTACGCTCCGGGTCCTGGGTGGCAACAACTATGGAACCATCTGGCACTGCGAAGAACACAACAATGTGCGTCTGGGCAGCGGCGAAGTGGCCATGTTCAATCAGGGCAAGGTTGTGGCGCTCCCGCCGCAGCGGAACGTGCGAGTCGAGATCAGGGGCTTCCGCGCGAGCAGGCAATATCCCGGAGGTGGGTCAGCCAATATTCGCAACACAGGATTCACCATCGAGTTCTGGGCCGCTCCACTCAAATATGAACCGATGTTCGTGCCCGGGTAATAGAGACGAGAAACGGAGATAACCACGGCGTGAGCGATAACAATAAAACGGCGACTATCCCCCGAAAAGACCAGGCCGGACAGGGTCGGCGCGGCTTTTTTGGCACCGTGCAGCGACTGGTAAGCCGAACTCGGCCCCACGATGAACAACACCAGACCGAGCCACCGGCTGCCTCCCCGCCCCCCCCCGAACCAAGCGAAAGGGATCAAAGCGCCTGTACCTCCCTGAGCTTGGGGAAGTGCGTACTCGGATGCGATGTCGGGTCGAGAACACTCAAGATGGTGCTGCTTCGTTCTATGCCCGATAAGATCCATTTGCTGGACGCTGAATGCGTGGACTTGCCGTCCAGCAAGGACCCCGACCGATTCCACCGGATATCGAAATGCATACGTGAATTTGTCAGACGCCAGAACCCCAAGCCGCGCACCGTATCCTGCATCTTCTCGGGGAACCGGGTCGCCACAGTCTGTTGCACAATGCCCCGGATGGACGAAAAGGAACTCCGTCAGGCAGTCGAGTGGAAGTTGGCGGAGGAAACGGAAGGTCTGGACCCTGATCGCTTCTCGATTGGGCACTACACTCTGAACAGGAGTGACAGCAGCAACACAATTGACGTTGTAGCGGCCGCTGTGCCCAATTCGCTGGACAAACTGGACACGGTGTTTCGGGCGCGAAACGGACGGCTGGCAGCAGTCCTGACCGAACCCATCGCCATCGAGGCCGTCGTCCGAACTGCTTATTGCCGCCCGGATTCCGGTCCTGTTGCCGTGCTCGACATCGGCGACCGATCGTCGCGGCTGTCGGTCGTCGGGGCAGACGGACTGGAGTTCACGCGGAACATCCCGACCGGAGGCGACGCGGTTACGACAGCTCTCGCCGGGAAAATCACGCTCGAGGGCGAGACCATCGAGATCAGCCGGTTGATCGCCGAGCAAATCAAGTGCCATTACGCGATCAACCAGGAAGATGAGGTCAACGTCGAAGGACGGTCGGTGCCGGCCACACGCGTCCTCGGCGCCATCCGACCTGCCCTCGAACGACTCGCAACCGAAACCGTCCGCTCGCTCCAGTTCTACAGCCAAACACACAACATGGCTCAAGTCGATCACCTCTTGCTCTGCGGCGGCGGGGCCACCCTCAGCGGACTTGCCGAGTTCCTTGCCCAGCAGACTCGCGTTCAAACGAAAATGCTGGACCCTTGGCAGGCGCTCGATATCCAGGTCCCGGATATACTGGAATCACGGGCCCCCGCTGTATTCGCTGCGGCGACCGGAGCTGCTGTTCATGACCCGTCCCGCGTGAATCTGGTACCGGACCGTATCCACTTGAGTCGTTTGATCTCTCTCATTCACAATAGTTCAATCGCCGCAACTGTGTTCGTCATCGCCGCCCTGTGTGGCCTGGGATGGACAGCCCACCGCCAGCGAACGTCGTTGCAGAACTCGCTCGAGCAGAGAAGTGTTGCGACAGCTCCGCTGGAGCGGATCGCGGACAATATCGCAAAAGCAGAACGTTATGAAATCGAGCTCGAACAACGCAGGGCACTCCTTCAGACTCTGGGCGTGGGCCGTCCGATGCACTCGATGATCCTTAAGGAACTCAGCAATATCATGCCCGAAGGCACATACCTGCGGAGGATGTCCTACGAAACAACGGGCGGCCTCATCAAGATGCGGCTGGTCACGGACATATACGCAATGCCCGCAAAATCTACGCAGGTTCTGAAACAGGACCTGATCCGGGCGCTGGAAACATCTCCGTTTTTTGTCAACGTCAGCTTCCAGCCCGCCCAAATATCACAAGACGACGGCCTGACCCGTGAACCGGATGAACAACTGGAATTGTCGTGCCAGGTCATTGGATTTCGAGGAGAAGGACTGTGAGCAGCGAATATCGGGCGAAGCTCGGACTGCTGACCGCCGTCGAACTCGGTGCGATCGCCCTCGTTGCGTTGCTGGTTTATCTGCCTATAACGCGCTCGGTCAGTAACAGCATACGCGAGATCGATCAACTATCGGAACGACAGGCGGAGATATCCGAAAAAATGAAGGACAACCCGGACCACTTCGCCCAAATCGAAGCGATTCAAGCCGAGATGCAGCGCCTGGATGACAAACTGCCGGCCGAATGGCGGATCGGTTGGCTGTCGACCCGCATCGCGGACACAGCCCGCGAACACCACATCGATTTGGTGGCGGCCTCGCGATGGCAAAAAGACGATTCCGCAACGAGCCCGGCTGAGCTGGAACGGATGCGAAAAACGCTGACCGTCCGATGCCCGACACAAGCCCTTCACGACTTCCTCGATGGCGTCAGCCAACTGCCATTTGTCGTCATCGTCGAGGACCTCGCCATCGAACGAGACGAACGAAGGGGGACCGTGGCGGCGGACATCGAACTGGTTACGTTCGTGAGCCCGACAGATAGTCGAAACGATTTGGGAGGGGCTGACAGGTGAGCGACAGGGACAAGAAACTCGGGATGCTGCTCTGTGTGCTGTTGCCCTGCCTGCTGCTGGCAATCTGGTACGGCCACTCGACAATGCAAGGGGTTGAGGAGCGGAAAGCCGAGCAACGGAGACTGGCCCAGGGCGGAAATGAGGAGCATGCACAGAGCAACAGGGCCGCCGTGGAACCGCCGTCATCCACGGCCGAAACAACAAGCAGGCCGATGAGCGGGCGGTCGAGCACGTCACGCACAAGCCCCCCCGCTTCAGCCGGCACAGCCGAACTCCGCGATGCAGGCTTCCGGGTCCGCGCGGATACCCTTGCCCAGAACACCCGCATGGAAC
>PUPC01000041.1 GCA_003553185.1 Planctomycetota bacterium
GAGACCGTCGATACCCGGTTCATAGACGCCTCGTTGAGTGTTCTGAACACAGATTTCAGCCGGGCGCTGGTGATGATCAGGACCCGCCGCTACGAAGAAGCACACGCCGTGCTTTCCGAGCTGGAACGTGAGGCCGAAGACAGTTTCCTCAAGGCCGCCGTACAGTTCCACCGGGCCCGCATCCTCGCCGACTCCCGCTACTGGGAATATGCCCTGCACGTGCTCGAACCACTGCGCAGTGATGGCGAGCTCGCCGACTATGTTCTGCCCCAGCGCGAGGTCAAGATGCTCACCGCAAGGGCGCTGGCCCGGGTAGCACGCATCCACGAGGCGATCGAGATCGCCGAACAACTGACCGATACCGAGGAAGGCAGGCATTTGCTCGCTCGGCTCGAGGTCGAACGCGACGGAGCTACCCTCGACGACGTGGCCTTCAAGATGGACGAGGTGCACGAACTGCTCGCCCAACGTGATACGGGCGACGATACCGTGGCCAAGGAAGACAAGATCATCGCCATGCTCGACGTTCTCATCGAACTCGCAGAGGAAGCGGAAGAAGGCGGGGGCGGCGGGGGCGGCGGTGGAGCAGGCGGAGCCGACGGAGCCGACGGCGACGGCGGCAGCGGCAGCGGTCCCGCCGATGGGACCGAGACCCCCTCGTCGCCGGCAGAGAGCGCCTCCCTGCCGGGCGGACAGGCGACCGACCCGGGCGAAGCGGCGAGCACGGCCACCATCGGCGACGCTTGGGCCGAACTCGACGAACGGGAGCGGGCGCGGGTGCTCGACGCTTTGCGCCAGCGGTTCCCCGCCAGGTTCGGAGACCACATTAGAGAATACTTCAGGGCCCTCTCCGATGCAGAAATCGACGACTAGCCCAACCCCGCGCGGGAATGGCACTCGGCGGCCGAACGTCTCAACGCTCGGATCGAGGCGCCATACCGTGAGGTGTGTCATCATTGCCGCACTCACCCTCCTGGCCGTCCCTCTCTCGCTCACGGCAGGGGTCGTGCACACGGTCGCGGGCGAACGTCACGAGGGCGAACTGACCTCCATCACAGCCGACGGCGAGGTGCTGTTGCAACAGGGCGACGACTCGGTAACCATCCCCCTCTCAGATGTGTTTCGCATCGACCTCAACCGGGGACCGGCGACGGCTTACCCCGAGAAATTCACGGCTGAGGTGTGGACCGCATGTGGCAGCCGGTTCTATGGCGAACTTCTGGAGCACGGGGACGGAATGGAGCTGAAATCGCCCGTTTTGCAGGGGCCGGTCAGCTTGGATATGGAGAATGTGATTGCGGTCCGCTTCCGATGGACCGAAGAGCATTGGCTGAGCGATGAGCGACTGCGGGAGACGCTGGACCAGGCAGACCGGCACACCGATTCACTTTTCGTAGTGACCCCCCGGGGTGTGATACCGTTCTCCGTGGCGATTGAGCAAATCGGGACCGAACGGACGTCGTTTGCCCGGCGGGACGAGCGGCGGGAGATCGAGACGGAGTCTGTTTCGGCCGTTGTTTTCGCCACACAGGAGATGGACGACAGGCCGCCGGTCGAAATCGCCCTCGATGATGGCTCAGTGCTCCGGTGTACTATCGCCGAGTTGAGCAATGGCGAACTCGAGTTGTACGCGGCCGGCACAACGCTGACCGTCGAACTGTCGCGCGTGACTCTCATCGAGATCGACAGCCCCGATGTCGTGTATCTGTCCGGTCTGCGGCCGTCGGAAGTCCGTGAGGTTCCTTTCTTCAGCCACGTATGGGAGCACCGAATCGACCGTAGCGTAACCGGCGGCCCACTGCTCCTCGACGGTCGCGAATACGCTCGCGGCCTGGGCTGCCACACCCGGACCATCCTTTCCTACGACCTGAGAGGCCGGTATCGTACCTTCACCGCAGTGGTCGGCATAGACGACGCCGCCCGGCCGCTGGGGTCCGTCCAATTCGTCGTTAGGGCCGATGGCAAAGAGCTCTTTTCCAAGGTCATAACGGGCAATGACGAGGCGGTCCCGCTCACTCTCGACATCTCCGGCGCCGGCCGGCTAACGCTGATCGCAGACTTCGCCGACAATGCCAGTGTCGGCGACCACGCAAACTGGGCCGACGCTCGCCTCATGAAATGACAAGAAATCCGGGTCAAACCGGTTGTCTTCTCAGAATAGGGGGGTATAATAGAGTAGGATAAGAAGTAATATATTGTACCGAGGTGCTCCGCTGGAGAGGAAGACAGCCCGGCTGACCAGCGTGTTCATGGGTTCGGACGCATTTTCCGTGCCCAGTCTCGAGACTTGTATTGAAAAGACAGACGTCGCCGCCGTCTATACCCGGCCAGATCGGCGGGCAGGACGGGGGCGAGCCCGCTTGGCCGCCTCGCCTGTCAAAAAGGTGGCGGCGGAGCACGGACTGCGGATAGAGCAGCCCGAGAACTTTGACAACCAATGCTGCCGGCAGCTTCGCGAATTGAAGCCCGACCTGCTGGTCGTCGCCGCCTACGGCGTGATTCTGTCGCCGGCGGCCATCGAAGCATCGAGGCGGGACAGCATCAACGTTCACGCCTCGCTGCTGCCCCGGCATCGCGGTGCCGCTCCCGTCGCCGCGGCTATCCTGGCGGGCGACGACGAGGCGGGCGTCACGGTGATGAAAATCCGGCCCAGGTTGGACGCCGGCGAAATCATCTGCCTGGACGAGGGCCGACGGGCACAGGCCCGCGTCCGGATCGGCCCGGAAGAGACGGCCGGAGAACTGACAGACCGGCTCGCCACCCTGGGCGGACAGGTGCTGGCGGAGGCGCTCGACGCCTACGCCGACGGCTCTGTGACATACGAACCGCAGGACGAACGGCTGGCCACAATGGCCCCAAGCTTGTCGAAGGCCGACGGCCGGATTGACTGGAACCGTCCGGCCGGATATATTGTCAGGCACGTCAGGGCGATGACCCCCTGGCCCGGGGCGTTCGGCCAATTGCTCCTCCCGGGCGAGCCGCCGCGACGAATCGTTATCCTCGAGGCAGGGACGACCGACGGCGGATCGGGCAGGCCCGGGACGGTCCAGACGGCCGACGGCTCGCTTGTTGTTTGTGCGGGCAAAGGGGCCGTGGAAATAAGACGGCTCAAGCCCGCCGGGCGACAGGCGATGGATGCCGCCGCGTTTGCCCGGGGTTGCCGGCCGTTGTGTGAAAACAAGGACGGAGCGTGCCGTTTTGCAACTGATTGACCAGGCAGTCATCGGCCTGAACAACCTGACCGTGAAAGGCCGCAGGGCAAGGGTAAAGCCCGAAGAGTTGCTCATCCTGTTGCCCACCTGCCTTCAGGCCGCTTCGTGTGAGCAGAACGTTATCGGCGATCTGGCTCACTGCCTGCGGTGCGGCCGGTGCCGGATCGGCCCGCTGCTCGAACTGGCAGAACGATACGGAGTGAAGGTGGCGGTGGCCAAGGGCGGCCGGTTGGCCGTCAACCGGGCGAAAGCCCCGGAGGTCAAGGCAATCGTAGCCGTCGCCTGTGAGAAGGAATTGAGAACCGGAATTTTTGCGTGCCTGCCGAAACCGGTCCTGGCCGTCACGAATGAACGGCCGAACGGTCCGTGCTGTGAGACGGACGTGGACATCGACGCGGTGGAGCAGGCGATCCAATGGTTGACGCGTACATCCTGATGGCTGTGGCCCGCACGACGGGCCGCCCAGAGTGAGGAGGAGGACTGATGAAGATTCTGCGCAGAGCACTGATAATTGCCGTGGTGGCGACGATGGCCCTGGGCGGCGCAACCGTATACGCCCAAGACGCCGATGCCTTGTACACCAGAGCGCTCCAGTTTGCCACGGAGGGAGATTACCAGCAGGCCGTGGCAGTCCTGGAAGAGTTGCTCGAGGCCGAACCCGATCATGAGCAGGCACAGAACCTGCTCACAGATGTCAGCAACCAAATCGAGGAGACGGAAGTAGACCCCGAAGCCCGCGATATTCTGCAGCAACTTCTGGCCGAGCGCAGGGCACGGCAGAGATACCAGGAACTCCTTACCGACCATCTGTTCGAAAGCGCCGAACGGGCGCTTGGTGCCCGCCTTTATGAAGAAGCGGAACGCGAACTGGAGCGCATTCTGGATATTGATCCCCGACATCAGGAGGCCCAGCAACTGCTAAGACGTGTCCGGGCCATCCTGCAAAGGGACGAGGTCGGCGCTCCCGCCGTTCTTGATGAGCAACGCCAACGGCAGCGAGTATGGGAGACCTACGAACTGAGCCAGATGCGGCGAACCATTGACGAGGCAGAGGACCTGCTCGACGATCAGCGGTTCGATGACGCCCGAGACAAGCTCCGGCGGGCCCGTAACTCCGCCGAGGCACTGGCCATCTATCGCGATGTCCAGCGCGAACAAGCCCGGATCAACTCGCTGATGAACCGGCTCGAGGAAGAACGGGCCGCCAGGGTCGAGCGAGAGAGACGCGAGAGGCGAGAGCAGGCACGCGAAATCGCTGAGCGGGAACGACAACGGATGGGAGAACTCCGAGAAGAACGAATCGAGCGGCTGATGGATGATGCCCAAGAACTGTTCGAGCAGAGACGATACACCCTCGCGGCAGAGAAAGCGGCCGAGGTCCTCGAGATCGACCCGCGCCATCCCGGCGTCGAGGACTTCATCGATCGGGCCCACGAGCACGAAGTCGAAAGTCGCAGGCAATGGTATCAGCGGACCTCCGCGGTCGAGACCGAGCGGACCTGGCGGGAAGTCGCCGCCCTTTCCATTCCGTTCTCCGGTCACGAGCCCATCTACCCTGACAACTGGGACGAAATCGAGGCCCGGCGCGAGCGATACGAGGTCCGGGGCGAGGTCTTCGAGCCGGAAGATTGGCGCCCTGATCTCGAGGCCGAACTCGAGCAGCCCGTGTCCTTCGACTTCATCGCCACCCCCCTCGAAGATGTGGTTGCTTTCCTCAGGGGAATGCGAGACGTGAACATCATTCTAGACGAGCGAGCCGTTGAAGGCCGGGACTTGGACATCACCCTCGAACTGGAAGATGTCCGCCTCAAAGACGCCCTCGATTGGATTCTGCGGATGGTCGACCTTGAGTATACGCTGGACCGGAACGCCATCTATATTTCGACTCCCGAGCGGGTGCAGGCCACTCGCCGGCGAGTCACTCGCTACTATGATGTCGAGGATATCACCCTGCGGCTCACCCAGTTCGAGCCCGACCTCCGGGCACTGACCCAGGCCGAAGTGGGTCGCGAAGACGCTATGGGGGATATTTTCGGAGAGGCCCAGCGTCGCGACGATGACGACCGCGGCGAGGTGTTCACCGGCGAGGAACTCGTCGAGTTCATCATGCGAGTCATTGCCCCGGGTACCTGGGAAGATGACGATCTCGCCGATGACATGCCCTGGTAAATCTCAAACAAAAGCGCCGGCGGCCTTGTAGTCGCCGGCGCTTTTTCTAACTGTAGAATATTTATAGAAGTGACCGTTGCTTCCAACAGTCGGGAGTCGGCTATCTCCGGGGAGGATACCGGCCGATCAGAGTTCAGAAAAGACTCCTGTTCAGCCCGGGCAGAACCGGTCCAAGAACGCACGGATCCTGTCCCTGCATCCCATTGACGGGAAATGTGTTGATTATTCACGGTCCTGTCGGTATCATAATGCCTCGCCTATGAGTTCCGAAAGTCGGGAAACTACAACATCAAGAGGAAAGCAGCTTATGACTAAATCCCAGCCGGCCTCCCGGCCGGACGCCCGCCCTAAGTCTTTCGAACGGGTTTATGTTGGACTGGATATCGGTTCCGTCAGTGCCAAACTGGTGGTCATTGCGGACGATGGTCGAATTGTGGAAGACCATTACGTCCGGACCCACGGGCAGCCGATCGCGACCGCCCGGGACTTGATCGCAGACATTCTTGACCGCTTTCCCCGCGACCGGATCGACGGATTCGCATTGACGGGGAATGGAGGGAAGCGGTTGGCTCATCTCCTGGGCGCCGAGTCGGTGAACGAGATCGTGGCACAAAGCACGGGGACCGCCGCCTTCAACCCCGATGTCCGAACCATCATCGAGATGGGCGGCGAAGATTCCAAGCTGATCAAGATCGAACCGGGCGACGAACCCGGCGAGCCGCGGATCACGAACTTCGCAATGAATACCGTCTGCGCCGCTGGGACCGGCTCGTTCCTCGATCAGCAGGCGGCCCGGCTGGGTGTCTCCATCGAGAAAGAGTTCGCCGAACTCGCCCTGAAATCGCAGAACCCGCCTCGCATCGCGGGCCGGTGCAGTGTGTTCGCAAAAACCGACATGATCCACCTGCAGCAAGAGGCCACCCCAGACCACGACATCGTCGCCGGCCTGTGCGGAGCACTGGCGAGGAACTTCCGAAGCAATATCTGCCGAGGCAAAGAGTTCGAGAAGCCGATCGCGTTCCAGGGCGGAGTCGCGCTCAATGCCGGAATGGTCCGCGCGTTCGAGGACGTGCTGGAACTGGACGAGGGCGAACTGATTATCCCCCAACATGCCGCATCGCTCGGGGCGCTGGGGGCGGTGTTCACCGCACGCAGACAGGGGACCCTGGCACCGATGCCCGACCTGGAGACGCTGGACGATTACCTGGCCCGCTTTAAGCCAGAGGCCAAGCGGCTCGAAAAATTGACCGACGAGGGCTATTACTGCGAGACCGAGCCCGTCCCCCTCGAGGGCGATCAGCCGGTCGATGTGTACCTCGGCGTGGATGTCGGCTCGATCAGCACCAACCTGGTTCTCATCGACGCCCAGAGGCGGGTGATTGCTCGTGAGTACCTGATGACTGCCGGCCGCCCCATCCGCGCGATCCAGGAAGGGCTGCTGAAGATCGGGCGGAAGTTCACCGATAAGGTGACCGTCCGCGGGGCCGGCACCACCGGCTCGGGCCGATACCTGACCGGCGATTTCATCGGGGCGGACGTCATCAAGAACGAGATCACCACCCACGCCCGGGCAGCGGCGTTGATCCACCCCGAGGTCGACACTGTCTTCGAGATCGGCGGGCAGGACTCGAAATATATCTCGCTGAGCAACGGCGCTGTAGTCGATTTCACCATGAACAAGGTGTGCGCCGCTGGGACTGGCTCGTTCCTCGAAGAGCAGGCCGAACGCCTGGGGGTGAACGTTGACCGGGAGTTCGGCGACGCCGCGCTCGCCGCCGAGTCGCCCTGTGACCTCGGCGACCGCTGCACCGTGTTCGTCGAATCGAGTTTGAACCACCACCAGCAGACCGGAGTCGATCGAAACGATCTCATCGGCGGGCTGTGCTACTCGATCGTGAACAACTATCTGTCGAAGGTCGTAGAGACCCGCAAGGTAGGCGACGTCATCCTCTTCCAGGGCGGCACCGCGTACAACCGAGGCGTGCGTGCGGCCTTCGAAAAGGTCGTCGGAAAGCCCATTATCGTACCGCCTCACCACGATGTGATGGGGGCCATCGGGGCCGCCCTCATTGCGATGGAAGAAAGCACCGGCGAATCCAACTTCAAGGGCTTTGACCTCAGCGACCGAACGTATGAGGTCGAGACCTTCGAATGCTCCGATTGCGCCAACGATTGCGAGATCAAAAGAGTGACCGTAGAGGGCGAGACGCCCCTGCATTACGGAAGTCGCTGCGGTAAGTTCGATGAGAAAGAGCAAGGAGCCGGCCGAGCTGATGTTCCCCGCCTGTTCAGAGAACGCGAGAAGCTTCTCCTCACGTCTTACCCGAAGAACAAACCAGACGCACCGAACGGGAAGACGATCGGCATCCCGCGCATGGCCCACTACTTCGAGCTGTTCCCACTGTGGAAGGCGTTCTTCAGCGAGCTCGGCTTCGAGGTGGTCACCTCCAGCAAGACCAACCAGCGGATCATTCGGGACGGCGTCGAGCACGTGAAGGCCGAGACCTGCTTCCCGATCAAGGTGGCCCACGGCCACGTGCTGGACCTCATCCGCAGCGACGTTGATCACGTATTCCTGCCCTGTGTGGTTGACCTGGAGCCCAACGAGACCGATTTCACCAACTACTTCGCCTGCCCCTACGTCCAGTCGATGCCCTATTTCGTCCGTGCCGCCATCGACCTGAGCGACGCGAACGGGCGATTGCTCGAGCCGGTGATCCACATGAGCCATGGCCGCGATGCGGTCGCCAAAGTGTTGGCCGACACGGCGAAGGAACTGGGCGTGTCGAAGCGAGCGGCCATAGCCGCCGCCGAGAAAGGATTCGAGGCGCTCGATCGCTTCTACTCACAAATGCTGGCCCGTGGCCGCGAGGTGCTCGAATCGCTCGGGCCCGACGACGTGGCGATCGCCCTGGTCAGCCGCCCGTACAACGGCTGTGATCCGGGCCTGAACCTGAACCTGCCCGAGAAGCTGCGAGACCTTGGGGCTGTCGCACTCCCCATCGACGCGCTGCCGCTCGACAATCACCCGGTCTCGGGCGACTTCCCGCACATGTACTGGAAATACGGCCAACGCATCCTGGCAGCCGCCCGATACCTCCGCCGGCACGACAACGTGAACGGGCTCTATGTCACCAATTTTGGGTGCGGGCCCGACTCGTTCATCAGCAAATTCTTCGAACGTGAGATGGGCGGAAAGCCTTTCCTCACCATCGAGATCGACGAGCACAGCGCCGACGCCGGACTCATCACCCGCTGCGAGGCCTTCCTGGAAAGTCTCCGTACGTCCGACTACGAGACAGAGCCGAAACGGGAGATCAAGCGGCCCGACTACATCCCGGTCCGCGATAAGGGACGGAAACTCTTTTTTCCTCATATGTCCGACCACGGCCGGACAGTCGCCGCGCTGATGAGAGGGGCCGGCATCGAGACCGAAGCCCTGCCGCTCTCTGACAAGACAAGTTTGGTCATTGGGCGCAAGTTCACCACCGGGCGCGAGTGCTACCCCTGCATCGTCACCACCGGCGACATCGTCAAGAAGACCATGGAGCCGGACTTCGATCCGGACCGGAGCGCGTTCCTGATGGCCGATGCGAAAGGCCCTTGCCGGTTCGGCCAGTACAACAAGTTTCACCGGATGGTCCTCGACGACATCGGCTTGGAGCAGGTCCCCCTGTTCGCCCTGTCGCAGGATGAGGATTTCAACGAGTCGCTCTCGCAGATGGGACCGCGTGTCCGCCGCGAGGCGTGGCGGGGGTTCGTGCTCGTCGACCTGCTGCAGAAACTCACCCGTCATACTCGGCCATATGAACAGAACCCCGGCGAGACCGACGCCTTGTATGAATTTTGCTTGGAGCGTTTGGAGCGGGCGTTGGAGAACGGCGAGAAACTGCTGCCCCTGACAGCCGATTTTCGCCGGAGGTTCGAAATGGTCGAGGTCGATCGGACCAGTCGCAAACCCAAAATCGGGATCATCGGCGAGATCTACGTCCGGTACAATGATTTTGCCAACAACTTCCTTGTCCGAAAGCTCGAGGCACTGGGCGCGGAGGTGGTCCTGCCCCCGTTCGAGGAATGGATCGATTACATCGACCATTACCGCAGGCGCGACCTGAGGACCCAGGGCGATTACCTGGCCTGGGTCTCCGAGCACATCAAGGAATGGGCTAAAGAACGCGAGGTGCGGCGCTTCACCGCTCCCTTCGAGGGGGCGATCGGTCATTTCCTTCGCGAGGAAGACACGACGGACATCCTAGATCGGGCCCGCCGGTATATCCACCCCGCCGTTCGGGGCGAGGCAACACTCAGCATGGGGCGTGCCATCGAGTACGTCCAACACGGATTTGACGGGATCGTCAATGTCACACCGTTCAACTGCATCCCTGGGACCATCGTGAACGGGCTGCTGGAGACGTTCGCCGGCGACCACGGCGATATCCCCTGTCTGAAACTCGAGTACGATGGACACGACCTCGGAGGCGAAGAACTGCGAATCGAAGCATTCATCCACCAGGCAAAGCAGATGGCTCACATGAGCACAGATGGAGATTCCCATGAGAGGCGCCGCGTGGACGTTCGGGGATGACGTCAACACTGACGAGATCATCCCGGCCCGTTACCTGAACACCATCGACCCCGGCGAGCTTGCCGCCCATTGCATGGAAGATGCCGATCCGGAATTCGCCGGCAAGGTCGGCGCGGGGGATGTCATTGTCGCCGGGGCGAACTTCGGCTGCGGCTCCTCCCGCGAGCACGCCCCGATCGCCATCAAGGCGGCGGGCGTCTCCTGCGTGATCGCAAAGAGCTTCGCCCGGATATTCTACCGCAACGCCATCAACATCGGATTGCCCATCCTCACCTGCCCGGAAGTGGTCGATGAGACTCAGACCGGCGACGAACTCGAGGTCGATCTGGCCGACGGCAAAATCTACAACAGGACGCGGGGGGGCGAATACGCCGTCCCGCCGTTCCCCAGCCAGATGCGCGAGATCATCGATGCCGGGGGCCTGATGAACTTCGTCAAGAAATCGCTGTCCTGAACTGAGATCCCCGGCCGAAACCGACACCGGGGGCCTCCTGCTACGACGACAGCCCACCCGAGACAGAAGGGAGCCGGTCGACATGGTCGATATCGACCCAAAGCAGGTCATCAAGGGCGAGGTGCTCTCGGAAGAAACGTTCATCAAGCTTGTCCTGAGCAACCCGCTTCGGGGCAAAGAGAATCCCTATGTTCGTGTGACCGTCCGCCCGGTCATTGTGCGGGACCGCCGTCACCTCCAGTTCTCCTACTTCGACGGCGAGCAGGATATCGCGAAGAACTACCACGGCGGCGAGGCCGAGGCCCGGATCGACGAGGTCCTCGATCTGCCGTTCGGCCAGGCGAATATCTTCTCGGCCGCCGGTGACCTCGAAGTCCTCATCAGCCGCAAGGGGAACGTCCACGTCGTTCGGAAGCCGCCAACCAGCCGCGAAGTGCCGCGGGCGCCCACACACGACCGCGAGAAGGACCATCCGATTCCCGTCGATGATCCACTGCTTCGGACGCTCGGCATCGTCACAAAGAAGGGGAAGAAGGTCCGGGCGGGTCGCCGGGGCAAGTTCGTACAGATCAACGAATTCCTCCGGATTATCGACCAGGTCCTGCCCGAAGACCGGTCGGGGCCGGTGTCGATCGTCGATTGCGGATGCGGCCAGGCGTACCTGACGTTCGCCGCGTATCACTATCTCAACCACCTGCAAGGCATCCCGGCCGAGGTGGTCGGGATCGATAACGACCCCGACCGTATATCGAAGAGCAAATCAATGCTCGGCGAGCTGGGCTGGACCGGGATCGAGTTTCGGACCGCCCGCATCGCCGTGTTCGAGCCGGATACGCCCCCGGACATCACCCTGTCGCTGCACGCCTGTGATACCGCCACCGACGAGGCCATCGCCCAGGGCTGCCGCTGGCACAGTGCCGCCATCCTCGCCGCCCCCTGCTGCCAACACGAACTTCACGACCTGATCGACGCGCCGCCGATGCGCCCCGTCATTCGGTACGGTATCCTCCGAGAACGGCTCGCCGACATCGTCACCGACACCTTCCGCGCTCTGGCACTTCGGATCAGCGGCTATCGGACGAACGTCGAGGAGTTCGTCTCCGCCGAGAGCACCTCGAAGAACCTGATGATTCGAGCTGAGAGCGGGCTGGAGCCAGGCGACAGGCAATTTGTCGAGGAATACAACCGGTTCAAAGAGTTCTGGGGCGTATCCCCCGCCATCGAACAACTGCTTGGGCCCGGCTTTCAGGAGATGGTCCGTGACGGACACTGAGCCCGGCGGGAAACCCGCCACCCAGAGTGCCGAGAATCGGGGTCGGCTGCATAATGTGCTCGTCGGTATCCTCCTTGGGCTCGGGGCGCTTCTGACTCTTCTCACTGCGGTCGGGCATCTGGGGCATATCTGGTGGCGATTCGATCTGGCCGCTCACTTTCGTTTCCAGTACCTTGTGGGCCTTCTGGGGGTCACGGTCGGGCTGGGAGCACTGCGTCGGTTCCGGTTGGCCGGTGCCTGTCTGCTCGTCTCCGTGGTCAACCTGGTTGCTGTTGCCCCGCTCTATCTCGGCTCGCCCGCAGTCCTGGATGATGTGCCGGCCGATGTGCGGGTTCGACTGCGGGTACTCAGCTTGAACCTGCACGAGGCGAACCGGGACCACGAGGCGGTGCGGGCGCTGATCCGAGACGAGCAGCCGGACCTGTTGTTGCTGATGGAATACACAGACCGGTGGTTCGAAGACCTGATTGATCTCACCGAGGTCTATCCGCACGTCATCGCAAGGCCCCAGAGCGGTCCGTTCGGCATCGCCCTGTTCAGCGCTCATCCGTTCGAGTCTGCCGACATCGCGTTCATCGGCGAACAGCCGCACCCCAGCGTCGTGGCCCGGATCACTGTCGGCGACACGCCGCTGACAGTCATCGGGACCCACCCCAAGCCGCCGCTGGGCGCCGAGGCGTCGCGTCTGCGGAACGCACAACTGGCCGCTCTCGCCGCCCGGGCCGAGCAGATTCGCCCGCCTCTCCTGCTCTTGGGCGACCTCAATATCACCCGCTTCTCACCACACTTCCGCCGGCTCCTGGCCCGTTCGGGCTTGCGGGACAGTGCGGTCGGATTCAGCTACCAGCCGACGTGGCCGACGTATGCCCCGCCCATCCTGATCCCCATCGATCACGCCCTGTATTCAGAGGGGATCGGCATTCTTGACAGGCGAGTCGGCCCACACGTGGGGTCTGACCACTATCCGCTGATCATCGACTTCGAGCTGGGGCCCCGCTGAGTCGCCCGGTTGCAGCAGGAGATACGGACCGATGTTCGTTTGACAAACGGGCGCATACCGGGCAAAATACGTGCGGTTGGAGATACCGGAACAGCGGCCGCGGGCGTGTATCGCGCCGGGAAAGGGATGCAGGCCCCCGGATGCCGGCGACATTCGATGGCCGAACGGTTCGGCACTCTGCCCGGCATAAAAAGGCAAGGACAATTGCAATAGCAATGACAGGAGACCGTATGAACACAATCGAGAAGGCGTTGATCCACGGGCTGTTCGTTCATCTGCATCATAACGTCGACAAGGTAATCGATTTCAAAGCGTTCCAGAAGCTGAACGAGCAGTTGGATCAGATCTGGCCGGGAGCACTTGCCGTCGGACCGGAGGACAACGACGACGCGGCAGTCTTCGAGGTGCCGGGAATGGACGGTCTAGTTGTGGCCAAGATGGAGAGCCATTGCTCCCCCTGCGTCCCCAGACCGTATGACGCGGCCGCCACCGGGGCGGGAGGGGCGATGCGTGACGTAGTTGCGATGGGAGGCCGGCCGGTCTTTCTGCTGGACTTCATCGGGACCCGCCCTCTGGACCAGGAAGTCATTGTCGGCCCCTGCGGCTTTTCGGGCACGTGTGAGTGCGGCGAATGCGAGGTGATGACCAGCCAGGAGCGGCTCAACCTGATGATCAAAGGGTTGAGTGACATGTGCGTCGCGATGGACGTGTTCGTTGTCGGCGGGGGGTTCTCCACATCGTTCTCCGACATCGTGCCGGCGGTTGTCGTGTCGGTGTTCGGCCGACTGCTCACGGAGAAGCCGCTGACCAAACCGGCCAAGAACGCCGGAGACAAGCTGATCGTCATCGGCGTTACGGGGAACGACGGCAACGACACGCTGTACAGGGCCGGCGTCGTCAACGAGATGCGCCCGGCCGTGGCGTTGTTCGAGGAAGAGAAGGTCGCTATGGAGGCCGTCCTGGCGGCCTTCGAAACGGGCAAGGTGAACGCCTGTTCCGATCTGGGAGCCGCCGGTATCGGTGCCGCCGTCTGCGAATCGGCCCGATACGGAGGGTTCGGAGCCCGGGTGGACCTGTCCCGTGTGCCGGTGTCCGACGATGGGATCACCCCGGAGGAAATCCTGATCTGCGAGACGCAGGCCCGGTACGTGATTCAGGTCGCACCGCAATCCGTCGATGAGGTTATTGAGGCCATCCGATCCAGGACCGGCCGGACTGCGGTCATCGGAGAAATCACCGAGGATGACAAGGAGGTGTTCGAATTCGACGAGAAGGTCGTCGCCGCCATCCCCAATCATCCGTCGGAAGAGGTCCTTCAGTCTTTGCGAGACGGCAAGTAAGGCGTCTCCGGGCCACAAACGCC
>PUPC01000037.1 GCA_003553185.1 Planctomycetota bacterium
ATCCACCAACCACAGCTACCATTTGACACAGGAGAACAGCACACCAGATGGGCACAGACCAACAGAAGGGTTTCGCAGAACCACGGGGCCGGCTTGCAGGGCTTGCCGAGGGGTTTCGCGAGAGGGCGATCACGCTCCACGACCGGCTCGAGGCGACGTACATGCCGCGAATGGTCGTGCTCGCGACCATTGTCGGCATCGTCGGCGGGCTCGGGGCGGTCGGCTTCCATTACCTGATCCTGTTGTTCAAATATGTCTTCTGGGGTGCGACCTCGACCGCTACGTTTCTCGATTCCGTCCGATCGCTGCCCTGGTACTGGCGGATTCTGGCCCCGGCCGTCGGAGGGCTTATCGTCGGCCCGCTGGTGACCTACGTGGTCAAGGAGGCCAAGGGTCACGGTGTTCCGGAGGTGATGGAGTCGGTGGTCCTCCGCGGCGGTTCGATCCGTTTCCGCGTCGCCCCGTTGAAGGCCGTCATCTCGGCGATCTGCATCGGTTCCGGCGGGGCCGCCGGCCGCGAGGGGCCGATCGTCCAGATCGGGGCCACGTTCGGCTCGGCGTTCGCCCGATACCTGAAGCTCACCCCCCAGAAAGTCGAGACCCTGCTGGCGGCGGGCGCGGCGGCCGGCATCGCCGGAACGTTCAATGCCCCGCTCGCCGGGGTGATCTTCAGCATGGAGGTGCTGGTCAAGAAGATCAAGCTCGACAGCTTCTCGCCCATCATCGTCGCCGCCGTGGTCGGCACCGCCGTGGCGAATAGTTTGTTCAACCGCACCACCCCCATCTTCAACATCCCCGTCCACGAGCTGGTCAGCTACTGGGAACTCTTCTTCTACGTGGGGCTGGGGATCGTCGGGGGCCTGGTGGCCCTGCTGTACCAGAACTCGCTCTATGCCACCGAGCACTTTTTTGAGAGCTTGCCATTCCCCCCCAGGGCGACCAAGGCGGCGGTGGGCGGCCTGATGCTGGGCCTGCTGGCCCTGACCCTGCCGCAAATCCATTCGACCGGTTACCCGGTGATGGAGAGCGCCCTTCACAGCCGGCTCTCGCTGGGCCTGGTGTTCGCCCTGATGCTGGGCAAGATACTGGCCACCTCCCTGACCCTGGGCAGCGGCGGGTCGGGCGGCATCTTCGCCCCCGCTCTGTTCATCGGCTCGATGATGGGCGCCGCCTACGGGATGGCCGTCCACACGCTGTTCCCCAACGTGACCGCCCCGGCCACCTCGTACGCCGCCATCGGCATGGGGACCGTCTTCGCCGGAGCCACCCACGCCCCCCTGACCGCAATCATCATCCTGTTCGAGATGACCCGCGATCCGAAGATCATGGTCCCGATGATGCTCGCCTGCATCATCGCGTCGGTGCTGACCAAACGCCTGCAGAAATGGAACATCTACACCAAGAAGCTCCTGAACCGGGGGATCGACATCGACGCCATCGGCGAGGAGGCCGAATTGCTCAACCTCGTCGAGCGGCTGGCCGACCGCGACCTGACGACCGGCTCCCTCGAAAACCAGATCCGGGACATCATTCACGAACGGGGCCAAACCGCCCTGGCCCGGTTCGACCACCTGGTCCGAACTGCCCTGGTGCTCGACATCGAGGAACACGTCGGCTTGGACGATTGCCTGCATCGCGTGGCCGCACAACTCGGGCCGCGGCTCAAGATGGCGCCCCGCGACCTCGCCAGCCGGCTCCGCCAACGCGAAGAGGAAGGACGCACATTGCTGACCAGACACCTCGCCGTGCCCCACGTCGTTATCCCCGGCGAGAAACGGTTCGAAATGGCCATCGTGCGAGCACGCGAGGGCGTGCAGTTCTCCGAAGACGCCCCGACGGTGAACGCGATCTTCATCCTGGCCGGCACAGAAGACGAGAGGGACCTGCACCTCAGAGCGCTCACCGACATCGCCGAAACCGCGAGCGGGAAACGCTTCCTCCAGCGCTGGATGGCCGCCCGAAGCGAAGAGCACTTGCGCCAAATTCTCCTGCGTTCAAAACGCGAGACACACAACAACAAGACGTAGGACGCAGGATCGGCCGCACACATGCCCCGGCCGCCCCGCCGCGGCCGGGAGGACGACGGGGCGGCCGAATGCCGGTATCAGATATGGCAGCAGTTGCCGCCCGGCGGGATGTCTGATATCATGCATTCGTTATACTTCAGATACATATAGAGAGCGCAATATCGCATGCGTCCACAACTCATTCCCGGCTGGCCCATCCACTCATACGGGCTGATGCTGGTGATCGCATTTTACGCGGGCTATTTTCTCTCCCGCCGTACCGTTGCCAAAGAGGGGGTCAACCCCGACCGCATGATCGACGTGCTGCTGATCGGTGCGGTGCTGGGGGTTCTCGGCGCCCGCATCTTCTTCGTCGTCCAATACGGCGTGTCCGGCTTCTGGCAGATGTTCGCCGTCTGGCAGGGCGGGCTGGTGTTCTACGGCGGGGTCGGGCTGGCAACCGCGGGGCTGCTCATCTATCTGTGGAAGAAACAGCTCCCGGTCTGGCGGATGGCCGATGCCGCGGCGCCGGCGATCATGCTCGGGCTGGGCCTGGCACGGATCGGCTGTTTTCTCAACGGATGCTGCTGGGGTGCGATCGCCGACGAGGCCAACCCGCTCGCAGTCCGGTTCCCGCGCATCATAGCGAGCTCGACCTTCACACCGCCCCGGGGCCGCACCCTCGAGGCCGAGGGCGAGTGGCGGGTGGTCGTCCGGCACAAGCCCGAGCAGCACGGCTGCTGCGGGGCCGGCCCGGCCGAGTCGCAGGGCCACAGACGCCCGGACGAAACGGTCACGCCCGACCGGGCGGTGGAGATCTACCGGGAGGCACCGGCCCCGGAGATGCTGTCGTTCATCTGGTTCAAATACGAACGGCTTCCCGACGGGCAGGCCCGCCAGCACCAGATCGCGGGCAGCCCCGCCTTCCTCCAGCACCTGATGCTCGAGCCGGACCGTATTGGTCCGGACGACCGGCGGTCATTGCCTGTCCACCCCAGTCAACTCTACGCAACCGTCATTGCCTTCATCATCTGCGGTCTGCTGCTCTGGTGGCGGCGTTTCAGGCGTCGCCCCGGCGAGGTTTTCGCGGCGATGGGCGTCCTGTATGCCCTGGCCCGGTTCGG
>PUPC01000019.1 GCA_003553185.1 Planctomycetota bacterium
CTCTGTTCAGGCTGGCTGACGATACGGCCGAAGAACTGACCGGCAAGCCGGTCAAGCTGGAGAAGAAACTCCAGATCTTGATCGAGAAGCATCTCGACACCTTCCTGCACGTGCGTTTCGTGGCTTCGGAGTACTCGACGGGCAGGACACACGCTGGCCGCATTGACACTCTCGGCGTAGACGAGAATTACTGTCCAACGATCATCGAGTACAAGCGAAACTCCAACGCCAACGTAATCAACCAGGGCCTCTTCTACCTCGACTGGCTGATGGATCACAAGGCCGAGTTCGAGTTGCTCGTTCATAGGGAGTTCGGGGAGGAGGTCGCGTTAAAACTGGACTGGAGCGCCCCTCGTCTGCTGTGCATCGCCGAGGAGTTTACTCGCTACGACGTCCACGCCATTCTTCAGATCAACCGGAACATTGAACTGATTCGGTATGTGTTCTTCGGCGACGACCTGCTGCTGTTGGAGTTGGCCAATGCCGTTTCCTCGCATTCGCTCGACGAAAAAGAAGCTGGTGATACGCGGCCGCATTTGACTCAAAAGGACGCACTGGCTAAGGCGTCTCCGCCGCTCAAAGAGTTATACGAGGCGGTTCGCGATTATTTGATCGACCTGGGCGATGAGGTTCAGGAGCGGTTCTTGAAAACGTACATTGCCTACAAACGCATGAAGAACTTTGCAACGATCCAGCTTTTGACGCAGAAGAACTGTATCATGATGTGGCTCCCTCTGAATCCAGATGAGATTGAACTGGAAGAGGGGTATTCACGTGATGTTCGTAACATCGGCCATCAGGGGACGGGCGACCTGGAACTGACTATCAGCAGCCTGGACGATCTGGAGAAGGCCAAGCCGCTGATTCTGAAAAGCTTCGAAGAGAACTGATTCACCAAAGGCGATGCGATCGGGCACCGGCGTTGGGGGAGGGGAGGTGACGCTTGTGACAGCGCGGCCGGGAATGATGGCCTGGGGGATGACGGGCTCGGGCGGTTCGTGGCCATCGGCTCAACTCACGTGGGCGAACCCGCCCACGGTACGATCAGCAGGCGGCGGCGGCTCCGGATCCTCTTCTTCCTCGTCCAACTGAAAGTTGACTTGTAGATAGTCGTCCCGTGGAACCTCTTCCGTTTTGGTCTGGGTTACGTACCCATCCCTGGACGCCCGTACATTCTGTTCGCCCCAATATACGTCCGTGATCTCATAATCGCCGTTGGAATCCGTGGTGTCCGAGCGGGCGGGATCGTGCCCAACGATCTCCACGAGGGCACCTTGAATCGGCGTGGTCCCGTCTGTCTTGGTGACCTTCCCGTAGACTGTGCCCGGCAGAGGGGTAAGTTCGATGTCGTCCGCCTCGACGGATGAGTCGGCCTGCACGGTAACCTCTACAGAATTGGGGTCCCAACCGTCGCCACCAGCCCACACTTCCTGCTCGCCTTCAGGAATGCCGGTTATCTCGTAGTTCCCGGCCCCGTCAGTGGTGTCTTCCAGCTCTCCCTGATGACCATCGATCCACACATCCACGCCGACGATGGGGTCGCCCGTGTCCGCGTCCTTTACGTGCCCTGTTACAGAGCCGACACCCGGTTCCGGCTCTTCCTCGTAGCATGCGAAATTTCGATACCAGCACACCTCTTCGCCACCGTCACTAGACAGGTACATATAGAACCCGGCATAATAAGCGGAAGTAAACGTAGTCTCGCCAGTCACTTCTAATTCTACGTAACCGTCTCGAAAGTAGGTGAGGGTAGAGCCAACCATTTGCAATCGGACCAGGTACTCACCAGGTGTCGTAAAATGCTGCTCGGCCAAATTGGTGATGGTACCGCCCGCGCGCTGTTGTATTCTTTCCATTTCCCGAGCGACTGGGCTACAAAGGACAGAGTAGTAATTATTCCGATCCAACTGTCTTCCGCAGACGAAAGGAAGGTGCAGCTGATCATTCGCATAGCTGTCCTGCGTATAGGCCTCAACGCTATAATCGGGCCCTGTGGGGCTGTAACCAACGCAGCGGTAATGAACCGTCTCGTTGATCGTGGAGGACTTATTGATCGCCTTCCCAGCCCCATCGGCTCGGACGAAGACACCACTGATTAGGGAAGTCCAGTCGTCATCTACGTATAAAGGGGCGCTGGCAACCAGAAACTCGTCGAGGAACTTCCGGTCAGTGTGCGCGTAGCTGAACAGCCCGCGACCGCACTCGGCATACGGCTCGATCATCCCGTTCCAGTCGCCGAGATTAAAGCCCTTCTCCCGAATGATCTCCTGGACGCCGTGCATCCCCCTGTCACGCTGCACACGACGAAGCTCCTCAAACCGCTCGTCCAGGTGCCCGAAGTCGAGCGTTATGGCCTCAACACCTCGCATCTTTCTGACGGCATCGAAGCCCTCTTCAGACACCGCCCAGACCGGGGCACCCTGCCCGTCGTCGTAGCGATGTTCGTACCGTCGCACATGCCCCGCAATCACCGGCTGCCTTACCTTCTCGCCGCCCTCCTCGACGGTCTCCCAGTCACAGCGCAGATAGACCTTCCTCGCCAGCCGGTCTCGAACTGGAGTGAGGCGTCGGCTCAGCTCCCGCCGCTCGGCCCGGTATTGTTCTCGCCCGGTCATTCTTCCTCGCCCTCGCCGTATATCAGGTTCAGTTGGAGATTTTGCACCTCATCATAGAATCCCACGCCGGTGATTTTCGCCACCAGATACTGGCGTTTCTTCAGGCTGGTGACCTCCCAGTCTTCCACGTCGCCTTCGGTCAGCGGGTAGGGCCCGTCTACAGACGGTTTGGTTCCCGTCCCGATGATCGAGTTGTAATCCGTCGGACGCGGGAATGCGAAGCCGGGGTCCTCATAGTACCCGCAGAGCCGGACATCGACTGTATAAGACGCATATCCGTACTCCCCGTCGTGGGTAAGCTCCCATCCGATCAGCGTCATGTCCCAGGGAACTCTGGCCCATACCGTGAACGCTCCCTCCTTGAGGTGCCCGTCGACTGACTGAAAATGCAGGGCGATCTGTCCGCCGCGTTTCGCGGTGATGGCCTCCGCTTCGGTGTGCCCGTCGCCCAGCCGGACCACGGCCCACTTCTCGCCAGTGCCGGACGGTTTCCACAGGATGCGGGCGGAGCC
>PUPC01000241.1 GCA_003553185.1 Planctomycetota bacterium
ACACCGAAGGAGACGACTATGCCGCTGGACGATGTCATTGTATCGAAGACGATTGTGGAACAGTTCTCGAAGAAGCTGCTCGACCACCTCGAGGTCGATGTCGCCGTGGTCGGCGGCGGGCCGGCGGGGATGACCGCCGCCTACTACCTGGCCCGGGCCGGCAAGCGAGTCAGCTTGTTCGAGCGGAAGCTCTCCGTCGGCGGCGGGATGTGGGGCGGGGGCATCCTGTTCAACGAGATCGTCGTCCAGGAGGACGGCAAGGCGATCCTCGACGAGTTCGACATCGACGCCGTCGCCTGCGACGAGGGATACTACTCCGCCGACTCGGTCGAGGCGGTCTCCACCCTGTGCTCGAAGGCCTGCAAGGCGGGCGCGACCATCTTCAACACGGTGAGCGCCGAGGACGTGATGCTGACCGACGAGCGGGTGACCGGGCTGGTCATCAACTGGAGCGCGGTCGAGATCGCCGGGCTGCACGTCGACCCCATCGCGGTCCGGGCCGGGGCGGTCGTCGACGCGACCGGGCACGCCGCCGAGATCGCCCACGTGCTCAAGGACAAGGCGGGCGTCGAGCTCGACACCCCGACCGGCGGGGTCGTCGGCGAGCAGCCGATGTGGGCCGAGGTCGGCGAGCGGATGATCATCGAGAACACCCGCCAGTTCTTCCCCGGGGCCTACTGCGCCGGGATGGCCTGCAACGCGATCTACGGCGCCCCCCGGATGGGGCCCGTCTTCGGCGGCATGCTCCTCAGCGGCAAAAAAGTCGCCGAAATGATCCTCAACGACCAATAAACCGGCCGCCTACGGCCGACAGCTTCGATGAATACTCCCAAGCAAAAGGGCATTCCGGCTCGCGCCCATGTTACATTGATTTGGAAACGCCTACGAACAATCAGAGTGCTTAATACTATTAATAAAACAGAGCCGCTTCTTCAACTGTTGCGTTGCTCTCACATCGCCTGTATGTCAGGCGCCTCCGGCTGTGTACCGTGTCCAAAACTACAGTCGCGTTGTTCGCGCATTGACATGAAAATCTCAAGACCTGGATACGGCTTTTCTGTTCGTTCTTCGCCGCGATATTCGCAACGCTGAGTTCGGAACTTCATGTCCATATACGGACCATTGGTGACGAGGACAACTCCATCACGTAGACGAAAGGCTGGAAAGAATCTATCCCTAACTTGGTCACAGACATAGTTTGCGGCGCGTGTGAGTTCCAACATCAGGTCTTGCACAAGAGAAACGTGGAACTCGTACAAGCCAAGAAGCCGTTCATATTCCTGGGGATTATATTTAGGAATTTGATAGAACTTTCGTGTAGTGAACATGTCGTCCCCAAAAGGCTCGGAATGCTTGGCGAACTCGTTCAAAAAATCTTGAAGAACCAACCGAAAGTTCTCAAGACTGTTTTCTATTTCTGGGTAACGATTAGGCCACACTCTCGATAGAAGCCAGCCCCCCACACCTTCCAGCTTGTCATGTATGTCCTTCGCAATGCAAGGTTGACCTCCGGAAAGCACCCAGGATGACCATCCTGCCCAATCGTCAATTGCTACTCGGTCGCAGAACTGTTGTATGATATCCGCATACTGCTCGTCATCACTTTGTCTCGTCAGGTCGAAGCCCGCTAGGGACTCATGGACCCAGCTCTCATGCTCATGCTTCATCTGACGTAGGCGTTCGACTGTGTATTTGCGAGTTTGGTCATCGACTACCGTGTGGTGAATGGAGCACAGCAGAATTAGGTTATCATACTCATCGAGCTGCTCAAGGCTCAGAGTAGAATCACCCCTTGGCCCGCAGGGTTTCTTTGCGACGATATGACATACCTGACCAATTACGCTCTCGTCATCTGTTCCGGTCGCATCACAAACCAGTTCCTTATGGCAGTTGGGGAAAGCGCAGCGGTTACCAGCCCGAGTCCACAGAATCTTTTGCGTCTTCAGTGAAATCGCCATGTTATCATGGTAATCCTAACAATGAGATTCGTCAAGCGTGTTTCATATATATTCTGACAAGGGTATATTTCCTGTGGCTGCGCAACATCTGAGTTTGGGCTCTGCGCGAATGTTCTAGGGCAATGGGGACGGCGGTTAACGCATCACTTCCTCGATGATGCCTTTGCGGTGGTCATTGGTGGCAGCACGGTCGGGCCGCCGGTAAAGGCGGGATTCGTTGTGGCACGGGCTTCCAGCCCGTGATCGGTTGAACCACGGCCAGAATGGCCTTGCCACGAGGGAAGCCAACGGACACCCGGCTCCCTCTTTGAGGGAGAAGGGGCGAATTTAAATACGAAACTCGGGATCGGGCCCGGCAGAGAAAAGGAATCTGCATTTATCTGCGTTCATCTGCGGTTCCATTGGAGATCGACCCTCACCCGTCCGCTCCGCGGCCGACCTCTCCCTGCCAGGGAGAGGGGTTTACAGCACGGTCGGCACGCCGGCGGAGGCGGGATTCGTTGTGGCACGGGCTTCCCAGCCCGTGATCGGTTGAACCACGGCCAGGGTGGCCGTGCCACGGAACAGCCAACGCGCCGGTCGCCCGGCGGTCCGGCGTTTTCTGTTGTAGCCCGGTTCTTTTGGTATAGGAATGGACGATGCGCGCGGGCCGCGACGCCCGGATTGCGGCGGCGATGTGTCGTGACATCTCCGCGCGGTGTGGGCCCGGCCGGCGCGCGGGCGCGGCCCGGGCGTGGCCGGTTCGGCGATGGGTGTGAGACGGGACGCGGCGGTGCGTCGGTTACCGCATCACTTCCTCGATGGTGACCTTTCGATTGTCCTCGGCGGCCGACTTGATGGCGGCCTCGCAGGTGGCGACGGCGAGCAGGCCGACCTCGCCGGGGCACTCGAACGGCTCGACGCCCTGCATCGCCCGGCCGAACGCCTCCAGCGATTCGAGCACGCCGCCGGTCTCCTCCACCTCGATCGGCTCGAACTCCTTCTCGCCCTCGCGCTGGATGCCGAAGAACCCGGTGCGGTCGCGGATGACGACGGCTTTGTGGCCGTACACGGCGAGCCGGCTGTAGCTGGGCACGACGTAGTGGGCGTGGAACGTGCAGGGGACGTCGCCGAACATCGCGGTCGTCACCGTGCAGTCCACGTTCTCGGACAGGCCGA
>PUPC01000014.1 GCA_003553185.1 Planctomycetota bacterium
CTTTGCCCGTCCCGCTCTCGCCCTCGATGAGGACCACGGTGTCGGTGTCCGCCACCTGGCGAATCTGGTCGAACAGTTCGTGCATCACCGGGCTCCGCCCGATGATATTCGAGAAGTCGTACTTCTCGCCGAGCTGCTCGCGAAGCATCTCGTTCTCGATCAACAGGTCGCGGGAGAGGTTCGCCCGGTCGAGCAGCACCTCGAGCGCCCGCAGGTCGATCGGCTTCATGATGTAGTCGTAAGCACCCTTCTTCATCGCCTCGACGGCGGTGTCGACGGTCGCGTAGGCGGTGACGAGGATGACGAACAGGTCGGGCCGGAGGCGCTTGGCCGCCTCGAGGAGCTCCAGGCCGTCCATGCCCGGCATCTTCAGGTCGGTCAGCAGGAGATCGACGTCGTGCTGGCGAAGGATGATCAGCGCTTCCTGCCCGCCGGCCGCCGACAGGGTGCGGTATCCCATCTCGCCCACCGCCTCGGAGAGCGTCTCGCGCCCGGTCCGATCGTCGTCCACGATGAGGACGGTTCGCTCGACCGACTGGAGGATGCGTTCTGTTGACTCACTCATCGCAGGTCATTCCGTTTTTTCGCTGATGGGCAGTCGGATGGTGAAGGTGGTCCCGCGTTTCTCGATGGTGTCGAAGGAGACGGTTCCGCCGTGTGCCTCCACGATCTGCTTGACGATGGTGAGGCCGAGCCCGCTGCCGGCGTCTTTCGTGGTGAAGAAGATCTCGAAAATACGGTCGTGTACGTCGGGCGGGATGCCGGGGCCGTCGTCGGATACCCGGATTTGGACCGTGTTGTCGTGCCGGCCCGTGTACACCTCGATGGTCCCGTCCTGTCCGGTGGCCTGCTGTGCGTTTCGGATGAGGTTTTCGACGGCCTGACCGAGTTGTTCGACATCGACGTTGGCGGCGGGCAGGTCGTCGGCATAATCGCGGACGATGCGGATATTGTCGCTGCGGCAGGCGGGTTCGAGGAACTCGACGATCTGGTCGACCGCCTCGTTCAGGTCGGCCCATCTCCGCTTGAGCGGTTTGGGCCGTGCGAACGCGAGGAAATTGTTGACCGACTCCTCCAGCCGGGCGGTCTCGCGGTGGATTCGGGCCACCTTGTTGGCCAGGTAGTCGCTCTCCTTCCGGCCGAACTCGTGCAGGCGATGCTCGATCATCTGGATGTTCATCTTCACCGAGTTCAGCGGGTTGCGAATTTCGTGCGCCATGCCGGCCGCGATCGTGCCGACGTAAACCAGCCGCTTCTCCTCCTCGAGCTTGAGCTCGAGCTTACGGGTCCGGCGATATAGATAAACGATGTAGGCCGCCAGCAGGGCGAGCAGCGAGGTGCCAAACAGTGCCAGGCGCAGCCCCCGCTCGCTCAGGTGCCGTGAGAGCTCGGCGAGCTGTGCCCGGGTGCTCGGCGTGGCCAGGCCGATGACCAGCGTCCCACCGCGCCCCTCGCCGGGCTCGACGGGCAGGGAGATCTCGCAGACGCCCGGCCCATCGCTCTTGCCGATCAGCGAGAACAGGCGGTCCCGGGCCATCGTGTGGTCGCCGGGGCCGCGGACCGACACCCGGCCCGCAACGTGGTCGGGCGGGAGCCGTCCCCAACCGAACACTCGGCTCTCGCCGTCGTATATGTGGGCATACGACATCATCGAGCCGTCGGCTTGATCCGAGAACACGAGCTGTTGCAGGAGCGTCTGGTACGACTCCTCGTTCAGCTTGTCGCGGAGCCGGTCCATCGGGTCGCGGGGCATCTCGCCCGGCTGGTCCTCGGCTCGCATCGCCTGCTCCAGGACCCGGCCGACCTCGAAGGAATAGCTCAGCCCGTCGTCGATGTGGCGCAGCATGATCTCCTCGTTGGCCCGCTTCATCGCCGACCGGGTGTATGCATAGACGGCGAGCGGATAGAACACCATCAGCAGGATGAGGAGGTGGAGGGCGTGCTGCCCTCTCGATATCTTTTCTTTGCCCACGGGCTCCTGCCTTCTACATTGCGGCCCGAATTGATTCGGCTCTCGCGGCCAGGTCGTCTTCCACCGGCTCCGACTGGCGGTGGCCGAGGGTCAGGGGGTCGCCCTCGTGACGCGGGACCAGGTGGAAATGGACGTGCCAGATCACTTGGCCGGCGCACGACCCGTTGGACTGAAGGACGTTTGAGCCGTCGGCGTCGGTCGCCTCGATCACCGCCGCCAGGACGCGGGGGATGACCGCCGCCACCTTGCGGAGGATCTCCGGCGGGGTCTCGGTCAACGTCGGGCAGTGGCGTTTCGGTATCACGAGCGTGTGGCCCTGGATCGTCGGGGCGATGTCGAGGAACGCCAGCACGTCGTCGTCCTCATACACCTTGTGGCTGGGAATCTCTCCGGCCACGATCTTGCAGAAAATGCAGTCAGGGTCGCGTTCTGAACAGCTCATCGGTCCTCCTCAGCTCTGGTTTCCGTCCCGGCGGGCGGCATGTGCCCGCAACAGCACGATCCGTTTCGTTTGCTCGTCGACCTTCACCCGGTCATCGATCCGATGCCCGATCAGCCAGATCGGGCGGTCGCCATCGGCGACGATGAGCGATGCGCCCCGCTCCTCCGGCGACGCCTTCGCATCGGTCAGAAAATCGCTCACCGTTTTCGTGCCCGGGGCCCCCAGCGGATGGAACCGGTCGCCGTCCCGCCGGGAGCGAACGACCAGGGGGCCGCCGAGCCGATCGTAGTCCACTATCTCATGATACCGGGTTTTCGCGCGTAAGAAAGCGCCGACGTCGAATGCCGGCCGGTCAACCAGCTCGGCCTCGACGGCCAGCCCCCGCTCGGGCAGGTCCGCTCGCCCGGGCACAGGGAGCGGCGCTTCGACCCGGGCCGGCTCGGCCGGGGGAGCTTCACGTCCGAACCGGATGCAGTCGCGGCGGAATTCGGCGGTCAGCCCGCCCGGCAGGTCGAGCCGGGCGCCCGGCTCGCAGGTGTCCGCCGCCCGGATCACCGCGTTGTAGTGGACGGCGTCCAACTGGGGCGTCGGCCCCAGGTCGGCCAGCGCCCGGTCGATCACCAGCGGCTTCAACGCCGGGTGCAGCTCGCGGAATCGGTCGCGTTCGATCTCCGAGCCCGACACACAGC
>PUPC01000070.1 GCA_003553185.1 Planctomycetota bacterium
AAGCGCAGGTCGCCGAGCGATTGACCGATGCGGGGTTCGTGAACGTCCGATACGTTGACGGATGGACGATCGCCGACCGGCCGCGCCCCGAGGGGATGGACGACTGGACGCACGCCCGCTACGGGCCGGAGGGCACGGGAACGGGCGGCGACCGGATCGCCGGCCCCGTCCGCAGCTTACGATGGGTGTACGGCCCGCGCATCTGCCAGAGCCACGGCGGGGGCGGCAGCAGCATCCATGCCGCCGTGTCCGCAAACGGGCGCCTGTACCAGGTGCTCAACTTTGCTCCGCCGTTCAAGCGGGTCACCAACGATCACCGGTTGGTCGCCCGCGACGCATTCAGCGGCGTCGTCCTGTGGGAACGGCCGGTCGATCCCGGCCCGATGCGTGGGGCCCGCGCAAATTACGGGTTTCGACGTCCCGGCGACGCGATGGCGGTCTCCGGCGATATTCTCTACACCATCCTCGACAGCGACGAGCCGCTGGTCGCTATCGACGGCCGCACCGGCGAGATCATCCGAACATACGAGGGGACATCCCCCGACACAACCCTTATCGTGGACGACAAACTGCTCCTGCTCGAGCGGAACCGCATCCGACTGCTGAACAAGGAAGACGGAGAAGAGTTGTGGGAAGTCGAGATCGGCAATTGGCGAAATACGATGTTCTACGGCGACGGGCGCGTGTTCGCCTACTTGCGCCGGGGCAGGACAATCTTCTGCCTTGACATCGAGGACGGTCGGGAGTTGTGGTCGAAAGAACATGGCGCCACGATGCAGGGCTACGTCAATGGCACGCTGGTGGTCATAGTTGGCTCAGAGCTCCAGGGCCTTTCGGCCGAGGACGGAACGATTTTGTGGCGGCACGATTACAACCGATCCGGGCGGGCATCAAGAGAGTGGGCGGCCATGTTCTCCCGGGGGCTGGTCTGGGTCCACGACCTCGGCGATGGCGACGACCGGCCCCGGGGATGGGTGGGACTCGATCCAAAAACCGGCGAGGTCGAGCAAACCTTGCCCGTCCGATTTACCGACAAATGTGCGCCACCACGGGCCACAGAACAATACATGATCCCCGGGCGGCTGGTCGTCACCGACATCGACACCGGCAAGCGCATCTATTCCGGCGCGGCCCGGGCCGCCTGCGCCTTCGGCGCCCTGCCCGCCAACGGGATGCTCTATACGTTCCCGACCGACTGCCACTGCGATGCCTACATGCACGGCACGATGGGGTTCGGGCCCGAGATCGGCCTGCCCGAAGATTGGGACGAAGCGGAGGCCCGGTTCGAGAGAGGACCGGCATTCGGGCAAATAGAGGAAACGGAGGCCGACCGCAAGGACTGGCCCGTGTACCGGGCCAAACCGGAACGGACCGGCTCGACCGAGTCCCACCCCCCCGCCAACCCGGCCCGGCTGTGGACTCGCGACCTGGGCGGCGAACTCAGCCCTCCGACGGTCGCCGCAGGCAAGGTCTTCGTCGCATCGGTCGACCGGCACCAGGTGCACGCCATCGACGCCTCCGACGGCGAGTTGTTGTGGAGCTTCACCGCCGGCGCCCGTGTCACATCCCCTCCCACCTACTATCGCGGTGCTGTCCTGTTCGGCTCGCGAGACGGGTGGATGTACTGTGTGCGGGCCAATGACGGCAAGCTGGCCTGGCGGTATTTCGCTGCCCCCGCCTCGCGCCGGATCATCGACAACGGCCAGCCAGAGTCGGCCTGGCCGATCGAGGGCAGTGTACTGGCCGTCGACGGTCGGGTCTACGGAGTCGCCGGCAGACACAGCGGGCTGGGCGTGGCGGCCGAAGCGCCCCCGAACGCGGCGGTCGGGCACCTGGGTCCCGGCGGCGGGATCTCGGTGTTCGCGCTCGACATTGCCACCGGAGAGCCAGCGTGGAAGGCCGCACCGGGAAACCGAATATTCGCCGATATGCTGGTCCGGGAAGACGAGTGGGTTTACATGCAGAGAGAACACTTCAACTTGGAGAGCGGTAAACCACTCGCAAGTCGGCGCGGTCGGCGCGGCAGCCCGAGTTTCCGTGCCGGAACCGTGAGCACCTTCCGCCAGGAGTCCTACGCGCCACGCGCCCAATGGTACCTGCGCTCCGGCGGCAGGACGTTGCGCTCGCCGATGATGGCGTTCGATGACGAGCGAGCAGTCGGCGTCCAGGTTTACGATGATGCCAAGTACCACGTGTTTAACCCGGAGGAAGACGATTATACGCTCTGGTTGCGTCCCCGCGACGCCGATGAAAATAAGTGGAAACGCGAGCTGCCCGTGAAGCCGACGGGGATGCTGCTCACCCCGGATCGGGTGTACATCGCCGGGCCCGACGCCGATTGGCCGCCAGACGGAGCCAAGCTGCTCAGCTATGCTGACGACGACGGCGGTGACGTTCGCGAAATCGAGTTGGAGTCCGCGCCGGTCTTCGATGGACTGATCTCCGCACGGGACCGGCTTTACATGACCACCGAGGATGGTAAGCTCATCTGTTTTGGCGAAGACCAATGAGCAATGGGCGATCGACAAGTCGCCCCCTGTTTTCTGAAAGGGGTTATCGATGATCGGAAAGATCAAGTTTTCTGCCCTGGTATTTCTGGTGTCCCTGGGCATGCTGCTTCTCCAACCCGCCGCGGCCGACGAGCCGGATGAGGAGGAACGTGCGGGGCCGTTGGCGGAACTGCCCTCCGAGCCGGGCGAACACCTCGAACAGGTCAGGGCTCTCGGCGACAACGAGTGGGTCGACCTCGGGTCGCCCCAACCGGACCCGGATTGGGGCAAGGCACGGGGCCGGTCCTGGTCGCCGCGGGCGCCTTTCGCGCCCGACATCCGCGGCGCATTCTTCTTCGGAGAAGGACCGCACGGGATGATCAAACCCGACGGCCACTATATGGACGACCTGTGGTTCTACGACCTCAACCAGCACCGCTGGATATGCGTCTATCCCGGCATAAAGGCCGACGGCGGTTATGATGAGATCAAGATCAACGAGGATGGGTTCGAGGCCACCCCCGACGGCCATCCGCTGCCCATTGCTTCGATGGTGCATGCCTACGCGATGGTTACCTACGATACCGACCGGAAACTGTTTATGAGCAAGCCCTGTCCCGGTGCCTACTGGCGGGACGACGGCGACTATCATCGAGGGATCAGAGGCCGCGTTGCATCCCACGAGGAAAACCGTGACAAGCTATACCGCGGCCCGGCCAGTCCCTGGATTTATAACACGGTCAAGGGGCACTGGGAGAGGCACCAGACGGAGAACCCGGGGTCGCCCGGCGGATTTGGGGCGACGCTCATCTACGTCCCCAGTGTCAGGAAGGCGTTCGGATACAAGAACCGCTCTTCTCGGGTCGCCTGGTACGATCCCGACGCCAGGGATTGGCAGACCATCGAGCGGAGAGGGAACCTGCCGCCGTGGCACATCGACCCGAACAGTTGCTACGACAGCAAGCGGGACCGCATCTACATTGGCGGCGGCCTCTATCCCGTCCTCGAGGAAGGCGAGAGCGCCTTGTGGATGTTCGATGTCCAAACCGAAACCTTTTCCCGCCTCGAGCCCGAAGGGGCGCCGGCCTCGACCAACTACTCCACCAACCGGGCGATCATGAATTACGACAGCGTCAACGACGTTGTCGTACTGATCCATCACCGCGTTCGGGAAGGCGAAACGCCGGGCGTTTACGTCTATCACCCCGACGAGAACAGGTGGGAAACCGTGTCCGAGCGCCCGGCCGCCCTGTCAATGCGGGGCAATCCGACGTGGACCGGATTCTACGACCCAACGTTGAACGCCCATTTCGTGCACCGGGCGGATGATGGGCGCGACAACGGGACGATGTGGGTGTATCGTTACAAAAGAGCAGAAGAGTAAACCGCAGTTCAGAACAAGAGAAAGGACGAGATGACAGAGAACAGCAAATCAAAACAGGCCGGACAGGCAGATTGTGGTGCCGAGGTCGAAAGACCTTTTGACGAGGTATTGAGCGAGCTCGAGAAACGGCACGCCTGGAAGATCCGGATCGCCGAGGACAATAATCCGGAGCCAGCGATGAGCCGGATGCCCTACTGCTGGTCGGACTACGACAACCGCCACGCGGCCGCCTTCCGCGAGCGTTACCACCTCGAGGAACTGCTCGAAGATGTCGAGGACGATTGGCAAGCGGTCCTCCTCCTCAGGCATTGGGTATTCAACAACATGATCAACCACACCAACGCCAGTTTGCCGGGGGTAGAACCATTCAGTACGCTCGACCCCACCGCCCTGCTCACCGCGTGCAGTGTGGGAGGGACGTTCTGGTGCAGTCACTTCTCCATGGTGCTCGTCGCAGCCCTCACCTCGATGGGCTTCGTCGCCCGAAAGTTGTCCATCGACTGCGAGCACACGGCGGACGAAAAGGGAACCCACCACGGAGTCGTGGACGTATGGGTGAGCAAGTTCCGCAAATGGGTGCATCTCGACCCCAACTACGATCACCACTTCGAGCGGGACGGCATCCCCCTGAGCACCGAAGAAATCGCACAGAGTTGGCAAAAGAACCGGGGCGAGGACATCCAGCCGGTCATCGGGCCGAAATGCCGCCCAGTCCCCCGCGCCCGGAAAGGCAAGACCGGCGAGCCCGAGGCCTGTGCCTACTTCTGGCACCTCGCCGAATGCCGGAACGATGTCTTCCGGCGCGACGGGCGCGGCTCCAAATGCATGGCGGTCATGCTGGTCGACGAGGAGAGGAAAAAACAACGCTGGTACCAGGGCACCCCGCCCAACACCTTCGTGAAAAGGGGCTATTCCGACGGCACTATCCAATTTACCGAAGACCCGGCCGAGGCATACCCGGACGTGGACGCGGCATGGATGAATCTCGAGCAGCCGCACAAGATGCCCTATTACTGCCGCGTGCAACTGACCACCCCCTGCGCACCGTTCTTCAGCCACTATGAGATCAGCGTAGACGGCGAACCCTTTCAGCGCATAGAAGGGATCGAATATCCGTGGCGGCTGCACCCAGGCCCCTGCTCCATCGAAGCGCGGACCGTTGACGTGGCGGGGCACCGCGGGCCGGTCTACAGCATCCGCCTGGACATATCGGAGGACGATTCGGCGACCCCGCAGTGGCCGTGGCCAATGTAAAAAGCTACATGCTCCGTGGAAGTACAACGGAATGCGAGTACAATAGGATAAAGCGGCGGGGCGGTCCCGTCGGCGGTGTGTATCGCTTTGGCGCACCTCGTTTGGAAGAAGGAGAATGCAATGAAGAAGTTCGGGATGTGTGTGTTCGTAGTCGTTACGCTGTTCCTGCCGCTCGCCGCCCTGGCCGAGGTCAATGTGGAATTGACCGTGCAGGAGCCGGCGGGAGTCGCCCGCAGCACGGAATGGGTGACCACCGGGGTGCCGCTGGCCGAAGGAGCGTGCGAAGACGTTGCAACGCTCCGTATCCGGTCGAACGGCGACGTTCTGCCGGCGCAGTTCAAGGTCCAGTCCCGATGGCCGGACGAATCGATCAAATGGGTGCTCTGCACATTCCCGGTATCGGTCGAGGCCAACGAGGCGGCCAAGGTGACCCTGACCGACGGTGACGGGCCGGCTCTCCCCAGCCGGCTGACCGTCCAGACCGTGAACGATACCATCCAAGTCGAGACCGGCCCCCTCACCGCGCAGATCAATACGCAGCAGTTCCGCATCCTCGACGAGGTCGCCGTTGGTGACCGCGTCGTGTTGCGCCAGGGCGATACGGACGGAGCAGTCCTCGTGGGTACGGACGGCCAGATGATCAACGCCGCAGACCTCGAGCCGGAGGAAGTCGTCATTGAGGAGTCCGGACCCAGGCGAGCGTGCATCATGGCCCGCGGTCGATTCAAAGAGGCGATGGTTCTCGACGGCGAAGAGATGATCCGATGGACCTGTCGCCTGTACTTCCACGAGGGATCCGACCGGGTGCGCGTCCATTTCACACTGGGCAACGACGGCGCCCAGGGTGCCAACATGCCCCGTCGCGAATACTTCCAGTTCCAGGAACTGCGGCTCGACTTCGGGCTGGCTCTCGGTGACGCCCTGAAAGCCGCCGCCGTCGAGGCGCAGGCCGATATCGAAGGCGACGCCGTCTTCCGCATCCGGCAGAAGGGCGGCTACCCGGAGGATGGTATCTTCACCGCCCGCTTGAACGACCGAGAGTTGGTCTCCTCGGACGCCCGCAGCAAGGGTGTTCTCGCCCTTGCAGGAGATCGCGGCGAACTGACCGTCGCCATCCGCGAGTTCTGGCAGAACTACCCCAAGGAGTATGCAGCAAGCGCAAACCGGCTGTCGATCAACCTGTGGCCGGAGTTCGCCGGATACCCCGAGAACCGGGACGTATATAACCTCTGCGGCGGGAAACAGAAAACACACGAGATCACACTGTCCTTTGCACCAGACAAGCAAGAGGCCGTCGAAGCCCTGGCGAAATCCATCAACCAGCCGTTGATGGCCCTCGCTTCGCCCAAATACTACGCCGACTCCGGCGCCCTCGGCCTGTTCAGCCCGGCCGGCGTCGAGACCGGTAACGAGGATCTGGACGGTGTGATCCGCCGCTATGACGACCGGCAGCGGGGCGTCCCCGCCGGCCT
Source organism: Planctomycetota bacterium (assembly GCA_003553185.1). Lineage (GTDB taxonomy): Bacteria > Planctomycetota > PUPC01 > PUPC01 > PUPC01 > PUPC01. The sequence goes on from PUPC01000070.1 coordinate 6,600, forward strand.
GACCAGCGCCGCCGAGAATCGCCGGCACGGTGTGTACTACAACTGGATGAACTGGGGCGATCTCAACTGGGTCTGTGGCTCAGCCAGTTTGCACTATGACTGGACCCTCGTGATGCTCGCCAACTGGCTTCGCACCGGCCAGCGCGACTTCTTCGACTGGGGCTACTCGATGGCCCGTCACCAGCACGATATCGACCTGCCTCGGTCGGAACGCGATCGCATCGCATATCGGTTCCTCAGCGCCTACGAAAAAGAAACCTCCGGTTCCGGCCAGACCGGCTGGCACATCAGCACCAACCCCCGCCGGATGCTGCCCACGTGCAGTCACCACTGGATCCAGGGGCAGGCCCTTTATGCCGCACTGACCGGCGATCCGGAGGCGTGGACATCCGTTCGCCTCAGCGGAGCCGAGGGCGTCCGCAACCGAATGTTCGGCGCTCACAACCTCGACGAACGGAAGCGAGCCGGCCAGGCACGGTCCTACGGCTGGGCCATCGAGTGCCTCCTGGCGGTCTATGCCTTCACCGGCGACGAAAGCTGCCTTGAAGACGCGAAGACCATCTTCGAGAACTCCCTGTGGTACATTTTCACCGAGAGGCGCGACCGCTCCGGCGACATGGGCGGCCCCGTCCAGACGGGATATCTCACCCGACCGCTGATCGACTACCACTGGTACACCGGCGATGAGCGGGCCTTGGAGCTGATGAAGGCCATCACCGACCATAGCGCCGAATGGGAAGGCCGGTTCGAGGAGATGATGTATGTCGATACCGCCGCATATCTCTATTACCAGACCGGAGACGAAGCATATCTGGAGAGAGCCCGCGACCTGCTGGAAAACGCCCTGCTCGGCCGCCGGCCCCGGTTCAGCTACCGCACAGGGGCTTGGACGAAGGAAGAGGCCAAGCTCGGCCGCAGCGGTTACATTCACATCGCCATCGAACGACTGAAGCAGATGGGCAAGGCACCCGTCGCGGACGAATAAGTCGTACGATATAGAGACAATGACGATCAGAAGGCCCAAGATGCCTTACAGGAGAGCCCGGACGAAACCGACCCGGGCTCTCTGCCCGAACAGAGAATGTTTGAGCCGCTGGGCCCAAAGACAACAACCGGCCGAGCAGTTTAACCAGGGCAGGATCGCCGCAAGCCAGGCCGAGAGGACGCCCGGCCTGCTCAAGGCCAATATGCCAGATCAGAAGCCCTTCACACAAGTTGCTCCGCTCATAAATGGCCGCGCCCGCCCGGATGCAATTACGTTGTTGGGGAAGGGATCACTGAGCAACGACGCCGGACCGGCTCCGGAATTCGTCAAAACTATGATTGAAGCGAATGAGGAAAGACTATGGTAAGACAACTCGCTGCTGTTTCGCCGATTGTCTTGCTTCTCGCCGCCTTGGCATCGTCACCTGCGACATCCGACCCGGCGAACAACCTTGAAAGACAGGTCTCGATGGAGACTCGCCGGTGGAACCCCCACGAATTCGCTTGGCGGCTGGCTGAACTCATCGAACTGCGGTGGGCGATCACTGACGGTATTTCCGGCCGGGGCCAAGTCGGGGGAGAAGACACTCCAGCCGGCGACATTGCTCGCAACTTCGAGCAGGCCACCGGGATCAGAGTCGAGGCCATCGGCGGCGTGCTCGTCGCACACCGGCCGAGCGACGCCCGCCGCGACCTCGAAGCCCAACTCGCGGATGGCGGGGGTCAGGCGGTCCGCGCTGCATGGCTGCTCGGCCACCTCAAGGATGCCCGCGCCTGGCCCGCATTGACCCGCGCAGCTGCTGGCGAGGATACCGCGGTCGCGCTCTCAGCCGCCCACGCTCTGCGTCGGCTCGACGGCGAGGAGAACTTCGACATTCGAAGGTGGGTCGTCTCGAACGCGTTTTATGGCGAAGGGTCCCCCCGGAACGCCGGCCTCACGCAGGTGCCCCTCGGTGCATGCTTCGAGAACGCAGTCACGGCCGAACAGCTCGAGGCAATGGCCGAATCATCCTACATACCCATTCGAGAGGCGGCCGCACGTATTGCTCCCGGCACCGATGCCGGCGAAGCGATCGTAGAACAGCTCGCCGACGACCGAAGCCCGCTCGTCCAGGCAGCCGCCGAGAGAGCCCGGCGTGCCTGGGAACAGCCCGATTTCCCGGCTGAACCTCGGCCCGTTCACAAACCGGACCTGGACCCCATCCGAGAGGCGATCCCTACCGGAGATTCGTCCGGTGCCCGGTGGCTCGCCGGCTTCGGCAGCGCGGAAGACATCGCAATGATGGCCGAGCAGATACTCGACCAGGACAATGTCAGATTCCGCCGGAACATGGTCAATGCACTCGTGGATCACGCCGCCGGAGAGCCCGCCGCCGATCTGTTCCGGAAGCTGGCAGATCGCGGCAGACCGTGGCCCAACGCGAATCACGGCACTTCTTATAACGGGCTGCGAAATGACATGGGCAAATACGGGCTGGCCTGGCTCTACGACAATGAGAAGCTGGCTGATGAACTCGGCCCGCGTCTTGGGACAGAGCGCTGGTCGCTCTCCTCGGAGTTTCTGCTCGCCCGTTTTTCCGGGCCACCCGCTCTCCCCCATCTTGAGACGGTGTTGACGCTGCGCGGGTTCGCGGCACCCCTGGCGGCGGGATACATCGGCGGGCCCGACGCCGTCGAGATGATCGCCCCGCTCCTCGAGCACGACGACCTCAGCGCCGCCACCGCAGCCGCACGCGGTCTGGGCGAAAGCGCCCAGAAGACGGCCATCCCCCACCTGATCAAGGCACTTGAAAGCCCAAACCGTGTGGTACGGAGCCGGGCGGCGCTTGCTCTGGGCCGGATCGGCGGCCCCGAAGCAGCCGCGGCGCTCGCCCAACTGATCGAGCGGGAAGAAGAGTACCTCCCCCGCCGCTCTGCAACCGGGATATTGCGAGAAATCCAGACCGGCGACCCGAAGCACGACCAACTCATCACCGACGCCGAGGCAGAACTGGACGCCTTTATCCCCTCATATAACCCGGTGAACCCCAAGTTCGGGGAAGACTTCCCTGTGGGCGAACTCGTCGCGCTGGGTTCGGTTGGCCGACTCGCAGGCATTGGCGAGACCCGATGCGTGGTGGACCCGTTCTCTGGCATCTGGATGCGTTACGGCGGATGCAACGGAGGGTATTCAAACGATGCAATCGGCTACGATGTGGCCAGCGGGAAATGGTTTGTCATCCGGCCGAACGAAACCGACGGGCTATTCTTTAACGAGCGACGAGCCGGACGCGGATGTTCGAGGGGCATGGCGTTTTGCCTGCAAACGCGCCGGATGTGGGTCAACAACTCGACCGGATTCCCCTCGGAGATGTACCCCGGCCGCGACGCCTCTTCATACGACACCGCACTCGACCGATTCGAGGGGCTGTTCCCCGACACCAGTTTGCGGATCAACGAAGGCCCCAAATGGTATGTAATGGACAACCGGCGCGCCCACATCTACACCGAGTTTATGGGACCAACCACCACGGTGATCGACACCAGAACCGGAGAGTTATTGGACCGCGAATTCGAAGGCCTGCCGCGACTGCACGAGTTTTATGTCTTCGAATCGGCCGGCTACGACCCGGTGTCCGACACACTGATCCGTCAGGTGCGTGAACACCGGAAAAGGAGAAATCAGCCGGAGGAGGATTTCGGCGTCTGGCTGATGGACCTGGAAGCCGGAACCGCTCGCAAATCGAACAGCCCCCTGCCCGACGGCCAGGGGGGAGAAGGAACGCAGATGATGTTCGATTCGCTGAACCGCAAACTCGTACTTCTGCGGTCCACAGGGGCCTACGTATATGATCGAGACAACGACGCATGGCAGCAGACCTCCGATGAGGACTGCCGGGTCCGCGTCTTCGATTTCGACCCACAGCACAACGTATTCCTCGCTGTAGGCGGGCGGTGGGGCACGGTGCTGATGGCCTTCCGGCTGAAAAATGTCCCGATCGGAACTGAGGCATATATGCCTCACATGGAATAAGCTGAACAGAACAAACGACGAGAGGAAAGCGGGATGATCAAGAAAATATACTTCCAGCCGGCAGGTTTGGTGTCGCTGCAGAAGCCCCAAATTCTTCCACTGGAGAGAAGGAGGAATAGATCATGCTGAAACTTGTACTATTCGCCGTTATATCCCTGGTATTTGTCACCGGAACCGCCCTGGCCGGGCAGGGGCCACAGGGCTACGATATATTGAATGTCCAACGCGAGGAGGTGTTCGAGTTCGCCCAGAAGCCGCAAATCACCCGCGACGGCGATAACGTCTCGATCACGTTTGAAAGCAAGGCGTTCTGCGACGTCACCGTGGTCATCGAGGACTCCGGCGGCCGCATCATCCGACATCTGGCCAGCGGCGTGCTCGGGTCGAACGCCCCCGAACCGTTCCAAAAGAACTCGAAGCGTCAGACAGTCGTTTGGGACGGCAAGGACGACGCCGGGGCCTATGTCGATGACCTCGAAGCCGTCCGTGTCCGCGTATCGCTCGGCCTGAAACCCCAGTTCGAGCGGACGCTCTACTGGCACCCGGGCAAAACCGCCGGACCGTGGTGGGCCATCGCAGCGGGGACCGACGGAGTGTACGTCTTCACCAGCGGACGGGGCATCGACCACATCCGCAAGTTCGACCACGACGGCAACTACGTCCGAACGGTCTATCCATTCCCCTCCGCTGAGATTGAAGGGATGGAGGGTCTGATTTTTCATCGTTTTCCCGACGGTGCCGAGGTGCCGATCAAGCCCAACTGGCTGCAATCCACCCTCCTGATGAGCGGCGACAATTGTCATCGCCCCACGTACCAAGACGGCAGGTATGACGGGATTCAGTCGAAGAGGTTCGCTTACGGAGGAATGAACGGTATGGCTGGCCACGGACTGGCAGCCCATGCCGGGCGGTTGGCCCTGATCGGCCACGGCGTGAGCCGTTTCACAGTCGAAGGCGGCGGGGTGGGCGACATAAGCGTGCACGGGCCAGACCTCGCCTACCGGCCCGACCGGCGATTGTGGGAAGGGACTCACGTGCACTCCGGCACCGACGTCCAACTGATCCGTCCGAAGCGGGCGACGTTCTGCCCCGACGGGGAATGGCTGTACCTGGCCCGATACAACGAAACTCTCGCCGGCCACGGCGGCGTCACCCTCTGGCGGCATCGGATCAAGCGGGTCCGATACGACGGCGACGACGCCCCGGAAGTGTTCGTCGGGTCCGCGCAAAAAGGCGACGCCGATGGTGAATTCAACATGCCGGCCGACGTGGCGGTGGACTCCCAGGGACGTGTGTACGTCGCTGACCACAAAAACGATCGGGTGCAGGTCTTCGACCCCGATGGCACGTATCTCCAGAACATTTCGGTCCGGCGACCCTCACAACTCGACGTCCACCCCGAGACCGGCGAGATATTCGTGTTCTCCTGGGCATTGCCCCTGGATGTCGGTGGGCGAAACAACTTCCTCGGCACCTACCCGTCGATGGAGAGAAGGGGCGAGGGGCATACTTATTTCCGGCTGACTCGCTTCTCCGCCCTGGATGAAGCCCGCGAGTTGGACTCGTGGGACCTGCACGAGGTCACCGGGCTGACACGGACGCGGCCGAGCAATATCAATATCTATACCGCTGTGGATTTCGAGTCGGACCCGCCGCGAGTCTGGATCACCGCTCCATCGCCGGTCGGGGCTAGAAACCCCTCGGGATTGGGAGTCGTCCTGCTGGAGCTCGATGGCAACCAGTGGACGGTCAAACGCGACCTCCGCCACGAAGCAGCCCGCAGCATAACACGAACCGGCCCGGCCGCCCATCACCGGCAGCGGCTGTACGTCAATCACGCCGACGGCATGCTGTACCTTCTGGAGGGCGACTCATCGCACGGCAAGGCAACCAAGCAGGCGCTTCGGTTTGATCCCAATACCGGGCGAATGCGGGCCATCGACCTGCCGATGAGCACCGAGGACATGGCGTTCGACATCGAGGGACACGCCTACCTGCGCACATCGGAAATGCTCGTGCGGTATGACCCGACTACCTGGCGCGAAGTCCCGTTCGACTACGGCGAGGAACGCGACAGTCACCATTTCGGCAGCGGCGGGAGCGAACGAAGCAGCCGTGTGCTCAGCGGCGCCATCTTCCCCGGCAACCGCGGCTGGCACCACGGCGGGATGCACGTCGCCGCAAACGGCGACATCGTCGTCTCGGCGCTCTACAGCGTCGAGGAGCGGGCACGCCGGAGCGACTCGGTGCATGACGCCGAGGGGTTTCAACCGAGGATGTATCCCGGCCGTCGGTACGATTACGGCGGGCGGTTCGGCGGCATCCTCGTCCACGTGCTGGACCGCCACGGCCAGATGGTCCACGCCGACGCCATCCCGGGGCTCAGCACTTTCGTGAACGGAACGGCCATCGACGCCAACGGCGACATCTACCTGCTCGAGGCGGCCACGGCGGTCATAGACGGCGAGCGGCACTTCAACGACCATGCCGGTACGCTGATGAAGGTTACCCCGGGCGAAAGCCGGCTGCTGGCACCCAGCGGAGCACCGGTCCCCCTGGGCGACAGACCGGACAGGCCAACCGACCTGAACAGCCGGACCGGCACCGCCTGGGCCGAGAACGCACACTGGATGTACCCAGGTGTCGGCTGGGGCGGGTTCAACGCCGGCACCGGATGCGCCTGCCCCAACGCACGGTTCGCACTCGACTACCTCGCCCGCAGCTTCACCCCCGAGATCGACCGCTATAACGTCGGCGTGCTCGACAGCGCCGGGAACCTGATCCTCCGCGTCGGCCAGTACGGGAACGTGGACGACGGCGAGCCGCTGGTCGAGCGCGGCGGCCCGCCCAACACCCGGTCCATCGGCGGCGACGAGACAGCCCTGAAACACGCGCCCTACGTCGCCACACACACCGACCACCGCCTGTTCATCGCCGACCCGGGCAACGCTCGCATCGTCAGCGTGAAACTCGGATACCACGTCGATGAGACGATCGCCCTGAAAGATATCCCCGAGAAGGAATGATCAATGTATATACGTATGACGCATCGAGCCCGACGAGTTCGGCCAATATCACTGCGCCACACAGCCCTTTGCCTGTTTGTCGTGCTCGGCACGGCGGGCTTGGCTCGGGCGGACACGCCACTCCGGGACTTCTCTGTCGACCGGCAGGAGGTCTTCGAATTCGAGGAGAAGCCACGTGTCGCCGTCGATGGCGACGATGTGACCATCACCTTCGAGAGCAAGGGCTTCTGCGATGTGACCGTGGTCATCGAGGACTCCGGCGGCCGGATCATCCGGC